>NZ_JBICKE010000055.1:0-22488 GCF_043103865.1 Pseudomonas sp. yb_5 | reverse complement strand
CAGGTGTAGGAGCGGGTTCACCCGCGAATACGGTGGCGGCTGCGACGGCGAATGACCGGGGATATTGGCCGGCAGCCCCGGCCCTTTCGCGGGTAAACCCGCCCCTACATGGGCGGCAGGGTCAGGCGCTGGCCAGCCATCAACAGCGACAGCCGCGCCAGGCCAATCCAGGGCGAACCTTCTGCCTGCCCTTTGATCTGCGCATCGATACGCTGGGCATCCTGCAGCAGTTGTGCCCAGCGCTGCGCCGAGAGGCGCTGCAGGGCCTTGCTGACCAGCGGTCGGCGTTTGTCCCAGATGGGCGGGCGGGCCTGGCTGAACGCTTTGTCCAATGGCACGCCTTGGCTGAACTGCTGGGCCAGCCCCGCCAGTTGACGCAGCTCACGGGCCAAGGCCCAGAGGATGACGGGCGGCTCCACACCTTCACCGCGCAAGCCTTCGAGCATGCGCAGGGCATGCGCAGCCTCGCCGTTGAGAATGGCATCGACCAGGCCGAAGACATCGAAGCGGGCGCTGTCGGCGACGGCAGCCTGCACGGTTTCCACGGTGATCTGGCTGCCTTCGGCCAGCAACTTGAGCTTTTCGATTTCCTGCGCGGCTGCCAGCAGGTTGCCTTCCACGCGCGCGGCAATCAGGTCGACGGCATCACGCTGGGCTGACAGGCCGGCCTGTTGCAGGCGCTGGTTGATCCACTGAGGCAACTGGTGCACATCCACCGGCCAGATCTGGATGAACTGGCAATGGGCGCCTTCGATCAATGCCTTGCCCCACTTGGTCTTCTGCGCACTGCTGTCGAGCTTGGGCAGGCTGATCAGCAACAGCGTGTCTTCGGCGGGATTGGCGCAGTATTCCATCAGCGCGGCGGCACCTTTGTCACCGGGCTTGCCTGAGGGCAGGCGCAGTTCCAGCAGGCGGCGCTGGGCGAACAGCGACAGGCTTGCACCCGCCTGGAGCAGGGTGCCCCAGTCGAAGTTGGCGTCGGCACTGAATACCTGGCGTTCATCGAAACCTTGCTGACGCGCGGCATTGCGGATGGCGTCGGCGGCTTCCTGGCACAGCAGCGGGTCGTCGCCGCTGACCACGTAGACCGGTGCCAGGGCGCCTTGCAGGTGCTTGTTGAGTTGGGCAGGGGCGAGTTTCATGGGAGCAGGCGAGGCGCCCGAGGGCGCCCCTCACGGGCTTAGTTGCCCGGAACTTCCAGTGGCGATTGCTGAGGCGTCTCGGCTTGCTGGCGGCGGGCTGCTTCCAGCGCGGCAGCTTCGGCGCTGGCACGCTCGTCGGCTTTACGCTGCAGCTCATCCAGCTGGGACGGGGACAGCATTTGCAAGCGTACGACCATGGCGTTGACCAGGTCGCGGCGCATTTCTTCGCGGGCGCGTTTGGCTTCCTGCTCGGAGCCGGTGATGTTCGAGCCGTCACGCACGTAGACCTTGCGCACCTCCAGCTTGTCGCTCATCAGCTCCAGGTTGTTCAGGCCCAGGATGCTGTAGTCCAGCTTGGTGGTCAGCTCGTACTCGGCGGTGCGGTTGCCACTGTTGTAGGTGGCCGAGCGCTCGCGCTCCTGTTCGTTGGTCAGCACCAGGCGATACGGTGCGCCGGCGTGCACGTTGACGCCGCTACGTTCCAGTACTTCACGCAGCTGGACCACGGTCGGGCCATAGGCATTGCGCGCGCTGACGTCCATTTCCTTCACGCTCAGCTCGGTGGCGCCGGTGCCGCGCAGCTGGAAACCGCAGGCGCTGAGCATGACCGCCAGGCCGATTACCAGCAAATTGCGTTTGATCATGTTGTTGCTCCCTTTTGGGCCTGTTCCGCCCACCCGCAGCCAATGCGGGTGGGCGTTTTCATCAGTTGGCGACGATGTTGACCAGTTTGCCCGGTACCACGATGACCTTGCGGATGGTCAGGCCATCGATGAAGCGCAGGACATTCTCGTTGCTGCGGGCAGCGGCTTCGACTTCTTCGCGGCTGGCAGCAGCAGGCATCTCGACCTGGCCGCGCAGTTTACCGTTGACCTGAACCACCAAGGTAATGGTGTCCTGCACCAGCGCCTGTTCGTCGACGCTTGGCCATGCGGCATCGATCACCGACCCTGCATGGCCCAGGTGCTGCCACAGCGCGTGAGAGATGTGCGGAGTGATCGGTGCCAGCAGCAGGGTGACGGCTTCCAGGCCTTCCTGCAGCAGGGCACGGTCCTGTTCGGTGGCTTGCGGGGCCTTTTCCAGCACGTTCATCACGGTCATCACCTGGGCGATGGCGGTATTGAACTTGTGGAACTGGCCCACGTCGGTGCTGGCCTGCTTGATGGCGGCGTGAATCGCGCGGCGGATGACTTTTTGCGCGTCGTCCAGGGCGGCGACATCCAGCTTGCCTGGCAGACCCTGGCTGACGTGAGCCTGAGCCAGGCGCCAGACGCGGCGCAGGAAGCGGCTGGCACCCTCGACGCCGGAGTCGGACCATTCCAGGCTCATGTCGGGCGGCGAGGCGAACATCATGAACAGGCGGCAGGTGTCGGCGCCATAGGCTTCGATCATGGACTGCGGGTCGACGCCGTTGTTTTTCGACTTGGACATCTTTTCGGTGCCACCGATTTCCACCGGCAGGCCGTCGGTCTTCAGGCGGGCGCCAATGATCTTGGCTTTGGCATCACGCTCGATCTCGACATCGGCCGGGTTGAACCAGTCCTTGCCGCCGTTGCTGGCAACGCGGTAGTAGGTCTCTGCGACCACCATGCCCTGGGTCAGCAGGTTCTTGAACGGCTCGTTCGAGGTGACCAGGCCTTCGTCACGCATCAGCTTGTGGAAGAAGCGCGCGTACAGCAAGTGCAGGATCGCGTGTTCGATACCGCCGATGTACTGATCTACCGGCAGCCAGTGGTTGGCGGCTTTGGGGTCGACCAGGCCTTTGTCGTAGTTTGGCGAGGCGTAGCGGGCGAAGTACCAGGACGACTCGACGAAGGTGTCCATGGTGTCGGTTTCGCGCTTGGCCGGAGTACCGCATTTCGGGCAGCTGCATTCGTAGAATTCAGGCATGCGCGCCAGTGGCGAACCGGCCCCGTCCGGCACCACGTTCTCCGGCAGGGTGACCGGCAACTGGTCTTCCGGCACCGGTACGTCGCCGCAGGACGGGCAGTGGATGATCGGGATCGGGCAGCCCCAGTAGCGCTGGCGGCTGATACCCCAGTCGCGCAGGCGGAACTGGGTACGCGATTTGCCCAGTTCCTTGCGGATCAGCGCCGCTTCGATGGCGTCGAAGGCGCCAGCGAAGTCCAGGCCGTCGAATTCTGCGGAGTTGATCAGCTGGCCGTGTTCGCCATAGGCGGCCTGCCATTCGCTGCCGACTTCATCGCCAGCGCTGGTGCGCACCACGGCCTTGACCGGCAGGTTGTACTTGTGGGCGAACTCGAAGTCGCGCTCGTCGTGGGCCGGTACGGCCATTACCGCGCCATCACCGTAGTGCATCAGCACGTAGTTGGCGACCCATACTGGCAGCTTCTCGCCAGTGAGCGGGTGCTCGACCAGCAGGGAAGTGGCCATGCCCTTCTTCTCCTGGGTGGCCATGTCGGCTTCGGCAACGCTGCCGCTCTTGCACTCATCGATGAACGCCTGCAGCGCCGGGTTGCCCTGCGCGGCCTGGGTGGCCAGCGGGTGCTCGGCGGCGACGGCGACGTAGGTGGCGCCCATCAGCGTGTCCGGACGGGTGGTGAAGACCTTGAGGGTGCCTTCGTGGCCGATGCTGGCCTGGTCGTACGGGAACTGTACTTCCATGCCGCGCGATTTGCCGATCCAGTTGCGCTGCATGGTCTTGACCTGCTCAGGCCAGCCCGGCAGCTCGTCGAGGCTCTCCAGCAGTTCGTCGGCGTAGTCGGTGATGCGGAAATAGTACATCGGGATTTCGCGCTTCTCGATCAGCGCGCCCGAACGCCAGCCACGGCCGTCGATGACCTGTTCGTTGGCCAGTACGGTCTGGTCCGCCGGGTCCCAGTTCACGGTACCGTTCTTGCGGTAAATGATGCCTTTCTCGAACAGACGGGTGAACAGCCACTGCTCCCAACGGTAGTAGTCGGGTTTGCAGGTGGTGACTTCACGTGCCCAGTCGATGGCCAGGCCCAGGCTCTTGAGCTGGGTCTTCATGTAGTCGATGTTTTCGTACGTCCACTTGGCCGGGGCGACGTTGTTTTTCATCGCCGCGTTTTCCGCGGGCATGCCGAAAGCGTCCCAGCCCATCGGTTGCAGGACGTTCTTGCCCAGCATGCGCTGGTAGCGGGCAATCACGTCACCGATGGTGTAGTTGCGCACGTGGCCCATGTGTAGCTTGCCGCTCGGGTACGGGAACATCGATAGGCAATAGTAGGTGTCTTTGCCTGGCTGTTCGGTCACAGCGAACGATTGTTGCTCGTCCCAGAACTTCTGGGCGGCGGCTTCGATATCACGGGGCGTGTATTGTTCGTGCATGGCTACTTTTGGCTGAGAGAGAAGAGACCTTGTTCCAGGCAGCGGAACCTCGCTGCGTCCGGCACTCCGGTGTCGTTTAGAGTGAACGCCGTAGCATACAGCAGCGCTGCGTATCGTGGGAAACCTTCGTTGCGAATGCCCGCTGGTCGCGGCACACGGCTGCTTTTTGCAGCGACGCTAAGCTCAGGTGTGGGGGGGATATTCTTACCTTCAATGAGGTGAACGGATGGGAGAGACGCAGCTACCCGCAATCAGACCGGAGCTTTACGAGCGCCTGATCGACCGGCTTGGCCTGGCACTGGAAACGGCCAGGACCTCGGTTCGATTGCGCGACGAGATGCCAGCTGAGCTTGAGTTGCGTGGCCTGAGCCACGCAGAGTTCGAAGTGATAAAGGCCTACCTGGATTCCCTCCCGGAGCGCCACAATGCCTCTGTCGGCAGTTACCCACAAGCGGAGCCGACATCGGCCAAGATCATCTGGCTCAAGGACAAGAAACGCCCCGCCAGTAAGGCGAGATCCAGGACGCTGCCGCATCGCTAGCCGTTCAGGACGCCAGGCGCAGGCTATCGCGCGCCGGTTCTTCACTATCACACAACTCACGATCGACGCCGGTACGCACTTGTTGACCGGCGTCGATCCTTCTAGGCTGCACGCCTGCCAAGGAGGTGTGGCCGATGCCGATCCGATTCTTCATCAAACAATGGCTGATGCCGCCGGGCGTGCTGCTCTTGCTGCTGCTTGCTGCCTGGTGGCTGCGCACGCGGCGGCCACGGTTGGCGGCGCTTTGCTTTGCCGCAGGACTGGGTGGTCTGTGGCTGATGAGCCTGCCGCTGGTGGTGCAGGAAACCGCCCGTGTGCTGGAAAGTGAGCCGCCGCTGGCGGTGAGCGACTGGGCCGGCCTGGCGAGCCGGGCGGATGCCATTGTGGTGCTGGGCGCCGGGCGCGAGCGCGGGGACCCGGCCTGGGGTGGCGGTGACCAGCCCACGGCCACGGCGCTGGAGCGTATGCGCTTTGCGGCGCGGCTGGCCAAGGCCTCCGGTCTGCCAGTGTTGACCAGTGGCGGGTTGCATTACGGGACGCCGCCCAGCGAGGCGAGGCTGATGGCTGATCGCCTGCGTGAAGATTTCGCTGTCGAGGTGAAATGGCGCGAAGAGGCCAGCCGCACGACTTGGGAAAATGCCCAGCTGACGGCAAAGGTGCTGCAGCCTTTGGGAATTCGCCGGGTGGTGCTGGTGACCCAGGCCTGGCACATGCAGCGCTCACGCTGGAGTTTTGAAAAGGCGGGGTTCGAGGTGGTGCCGGCGCCGGTGGGGTTCCTGGGGCGCGATCATGCGCGGCCGTTTGGCGGGCTGTTGCCAGAGAGCCGGGCGATGTGGCAGAGCGGGCAACTGCTTAATGAAGTTGTGGGGTTGGCGGGGTATCGGGTGTTTTACTGATTCACCGGCTTACATAGTCCCCTGTAGGAGCGGGCTTGCCCGAGAAAGGGCCGGCCCTGCCGGCCAATCTCCACCCGCCGTTCACCGTTGCCGCCACTACCGTATTCGCGGGTAAACCCGCTCCTACAGTGGCCGCGTATCGCCAATCAGACGGTTTTTGCAATACGCCCTGCCAGCAACGCCCAGCCCAGCAGCAATGCACAGACTATTGCCAGCGGCCATGAGCGCCATTGCAGGTAAGGTGTCAGCTGCTGCATCGGCACCACTTCGCCATACAGCACTGCCTGCTGGAATTGCGGAACCTGCGTGGTAATGCGGCCAAACGGGTCGATCAGTGCAGTCACGCCGTTGTTGGTGGCGCGGATCATCCAGCGGCCGGCCTCCAGCGCGCGCATCTGCGCCATCTGCAGGTGCTGCAAGGGGCCGATGGATTTGCCGAACCAGGTGTCGTTGCTGATGGTCAGCAGCAGGTCGCTACGTGCAGCCAGGCCGGCGGCGAACTCGGGGTAGACCACCTCGTAGCAGATGTAAGGCGCAATCTGGTAGCCCTTGGCCTGCAGCAGCGGCTGGTCTTCCGGGCCGCGGGCGAAGTCCGACATGGGCAGGTCGAAGAACTCGATGGCCCCACGCAGCACGTCTTGCAGCGGCACATACTCGCCAAACGGCACCAGCTTCTGCTTGAGGTAAGTACCATCGCCTTCGCCTGTGACGGTAATGCCGTTGTAGTAGCGGCGCTGGTGGTGCACTTCTTCACGCACCGGCACCCCCGTGATCAGCGCCGAATGCCGCTCGGCGGCGAAGCGGCCCATCACGTCGATGTAGCCCTGGGCCTGGTCCTTGAGCACCGGAACAGCAGTTTCCGGCCACACCAGCAGGTCCACCGGCCTGGAGCTGAAGCTCAGGTCGCGGTATAGCGCCAGTTGCGCGTCGATGTGCGCGGGGTCCCATTTCAGGTCCTGCTCGACGTTGCCCTGGATCGCCGCCACTTTCAGCGGCTCGCCTGCCGGAGTGGTCCAGGCATGGCCCTTGAGCGTCAGGCCCAGCACCCAGGGGGCCAGCAACAGCACACTGGCCACGGCCAGGAACGAGGGGCGGGTGCGCAGGCGGTGCAGGTTGCACAGCAGGGCGGCGGTGAGGGCGAGGGTGAAGGAAATCAGCCATACGCCGCCCAACGGCGCAAGGCCGGCCAGCGGGCCGTCCAGTTGGCTATAGCCGGCGTACAGCCAGGGGAAGCCGGTCAGGAACCAGCCGCGGAAGGCCTCTTGCAGGAGCCAGAGGGCGGCGAAGCACAGGGCGTCGGCCAGTGGCGCTTCGTTGCGGCGTAGCCAGCGCGCCCACAACCAGGTGGGCAGGGCAAAGAACCAGGCCAGTGCGGCGAAGAACGCCAGTAACAGCACGATCGCCAGCAGCGGCGAGGCGCCGCCGTAGGTGTTCATGCTGACGTAGATCCACCAGGTGCCGGCGCCATACAGGCCAAACCCGAACCACCAGCCACGCCACATGGCCTGGCGCGGGCTGAGCTCGCGCAGGCCAAGGTAGAGCATCGCGATGGACAACACTGCCAGCGGCCAGATGTCGAACGGCGCCAGGGCCAGGAGGGTGGAAGCACCGGCCGCCAGGGCCAGCAGGTTACCGGGCCAGCCGGGGCGGGTGATCCAACGCATGTTTGTCCTTAACGGGTGATCGGGGTCAGGCGCAGCAAGTGTATCCGCCGGCTGTCGGCGTTGAGAATACGGAACTTGTAAGAGCCGATCTCAGTGGTTTCGTTGCGCTTGGGCAGGTGGCCAAAGGCGCTCATCACCAGGCCGCCGACCGTGTCGAACTCGTCGTCGGAGAACTCGCTGTCGAAGAACTCGTTGAAGTTCTCGATCGGGGTAAGCGCTTTGACCAGGAAATCACCGCTGGGCAGTGGCTTGATGTAGCTGTCTTCCTCGACGTCGTGCTCGTCCTCGATATCGCCGACGATCTGCTCCAGCACATCCTCGATGGTAACCAGGCCCGCCACGCCGCCATATTCGTCGATGACGATGGCCATGTGGTTGTGGTTGGCGCGGAACTCGCGCAGCAACACGTTCAGGCGCTTGGACTCGGGTACGAAGGTGGCCGGGCGCAGCAGGTCCTTGATGTTGAAGCTGTCGCCGTTCTCCTTGAGGATCAATGGCAGCAAGTCTTTGGCGAGCAGGATCCCGAGCACATCGTCATGGCTTTCGCCGATTACCGGGTAGCGCGAGTGCGCGGCGTCGATCACCGCCGGCAGGAACTCGCGAGGCGACTGGCCGGCCTTGATGCTGTTCATCTGCGAGCGCGGAACCATGATGTCGCGAACCTGCAGGTCGGCGACCTGAATGGCGCCTTCGACGATGGTCAGCGCTTCGCTGTCCAGCAATTTGTTCTGATGGGCTTCGCGCAGCAGCTCAAGCAGCTCCTGGCGGTTTTTCGGCTCATGGGCAAAAGCCTGGGTCAGTTTACCCAGCCAGGACTTCTGCCCGTTGCTCGATCGATCTTCGCTCATGGCGGTTCTCGTGATCCTTCGTGTATCAGTGTGTGATTGTGTCGGTTTCATCATCGGCATACGGGTCGGGGTGACCCAGTTCTGCCAGCAATTCCCGTTCCAGGCTTTCCATTTCCTCGGCCTCCTCATCCTCGATGTGGTCATAGCCGAGCAAGTGCAGGCAACCGTGGATGACCAGGTGCGCCCAGTGCGCCTCCAGCGATTTGCCTTGTTCGGCCGCTTCGCGCTCGACCACCGCCACGCAGATCACCAGGTCGCCCAGCAGCGGGATATCGAGCAGGTCATCGGGCACATCGGCCGGGAACGACAACACATTGGTCGCGTAGTCCTTGTGCCGGTAGGTGTGGTTCAGCTCGCGGCCTTCGGTTTCGTCGACCAGGCGAATGGTCATTTCCGAGTCTGCGCTGCGCTGGCGCAACGCCAATTCGCACCAGCGGCGAAAGGCGGCGTCATCTGGAGTGGCAGCATCCGTGGCCCGTTGGATATCAAGTTCAAGCATCTTTGCCGGGCGCCTCGGGCTTGGGCTGACGGGCTTCGAAGCGGTCGTAGGCTTCGACAATACGCTGCACCAGTGGGTGACGAACCACATCCTTGGGTTGGAAATGGGTAAAGCTGATCCCGGGAACGTCCTTCAGCACCTCGATGACGTGCGCCAGGCCCGACTTGGTGCCACGGGGCAGGTCGACCTGGGTGATGTCACCGGTGATCACCGCGGTAGAGCCGAAACCGATGCGGGTCAGGAACATCTTCATCTGTTCGAGCGTGGTGTTCTGGCTTTCGTCGAGGATGATGAAGCTGTTGTTCAGGGTGCGGCCACGCATGTAGGCCAGAGGGGCGATTTCGATCACCTGGCGTTCGATCAGCTTGGCCACGTGTTCGAAGCCGAGCATTTCGTACAGGGCGTCGTACAGCGGGCGCAGGTACGGGTCGATTTTCTGTGCCAGGTCGCCGGGCAGGAAACCGAGCTTTTCACCTGCCTCGACCGCCGGGCGCACCAGCAAGATGCGGCGCACCTGTTCGCGTTCCAGCGCGTCCACGGCGCAGGCTACGGCCAGGTAGGTCTTGCCGGTACCGGCCGGGCCGATGCCGAAATTGATGTCGTTGGCCAGGATTTCCTTGACGTAGCGCTGCTGGTTGAGCCCGCGCGGGCGGATGTTGCCCTTGCGCGTGCGCAGCGACACGCTGACCTCGTTGACGGCCGGGTTGTCGATGTTTTCGACAGCCGACTCCTGCAGGTACAGGTGTACGGTTTCCGGTGACAGGTCGGTGGCCTTGGTCTCGCGATAGAGACGGCGCAGCAGCTGTTCGGCAGCAGAGGTGGTCCTGGGTTCGCCGATCAGTTCGAACTGATTGCCGCGGTTGCGGATCTCGATGGCCAGGCGCTGCTCGATCAGGCGCAGGTGCTCGTCGAACTGGCCGCACAAGTTGGCGAAACGGTGGGCCTCGAAGGGTTCGAGGATGAAACGATGGGGTTCTATGGGTGCGTTCAAGGTCGTTTTTAGCCGCTCGACGGCGATGGAGTTGAACTCAAGAATAACCCTTGAATGGCAGTGGCGAAAGCACTGAAACGTTCAACGGTATGTACGGGCTGTTCTGGCCTCGTCGCGGGTGAGCCCGCTCCTGCAAGGCCGGTAGAGATCCTGTGGGCGCGGGCTCACCCGCGAAGGGGCCAGAACAGGTATCATGGCCACCTTTTCTTACGCATGTGTTATCTGGTCGAACATGAGCAAACGCGAACCCGCCATCTATAAAGTGATCTTCCTGAACCAGGGCCAGGTCTTCGAGATGTACGCCAAGCAGATCTACCAGAGTGACCTGTGGGGCTTTCTGGAAATCGAGGAGTTCGTGTTCGGAGAGCGCTCGCAGCTGGTAGTGGACCCGAGTGAGGAGAAGCTCAAGAGCCAGTTCGACGGAGTGGTCCGCAGTTTCGTGCCAATGCACTCGATTGTGCGCATCGATGAGGTGGAGCGGCTGGGCACGGCGAAGATCAGCGAGGCCAAGGGTGGCGGCAATGTGATGCCGTTCCCGATGCCAATGCCGGAAAAGTGACCTTCAGGGAAGCGGCGAGAACGGCGTACGCCCTTCGGCGCTCTGCAGCTCCAGCAGGTACTTGCGGAAAATCTGGCCGAGCACCTGGGTGGCATGTTCCAGTTCGTCGCGGGGCATTTGCTCGGTCACTTCGTCGGCCATGTCCAGCGCATCTTCGGCGCCATTGACCGCAGCCATCTTCAGCAGGATGTAGGCCTGCACGTTGTTGGCCTTGACCCCTTCGCCACGGAAGAACATGGCGCCCAGGCGGTATTGGGCGTCGGCATGGCCTTGCAGCGAAGCCTTCTGGAACCAGTCCAGGGCTTTGTCCAGGTTTTTTGGCGTTTGCGTGTAGTAATACTCGCCCAGTTCGAATTGCGCCTGGGCATCCCCCGCAGTCGCCGTCTGCTCGCAGGCCTTGAGGGCGTTTGCCAGGTCTTCAGGCTGAACGTTCAAGGTACAGCGGCCCGTCGCCGGAATCAGCAACGAGTTACCGCCCTCCGCCAGGGCCAGCAGGGGCTGAAGAAGCAACAGGCAGCCCAGGGTCAGGGCGCGGCCGGTGCGGTTCATGGGGATCGACTTACCTCTGCAAAGCTGCGGCCAATGTCTCTGGTGGCACATTATGGGATAAGCAGCGCCAACCTTACAAAGTTTTACTCGAATTTCTGCTTGGTTGGGGAAGTCAGCTGATTGTGCGTGCGTAATTATTGCCTGTACCGGCCTCTGTGGGAGCGGCCTTGTGTCGCGATAGGGCTGCGCAGCAGCCCCAGAATTCCAGCAGAAATGCATCGATTGCTGGGGCCGCTTTGCGGCCCTATCGCGACACAAGGCCGCTCCCACAAAGGGGAGTAGCTGCTTATTTCAGGGCGGCAAAGGCCTTCTCAGCCGCATCCAGGGTGATCTGCAGCTCCTTGTCACCGTGGGCGATGGAGGTGAAGCCCGCCTCGAACGCGCTCGGTGCCAGGTACACGCCACCGTCGAGCATCAGGTGGAAGAAGCGCTTGAAGCGCTCGGCATCGCTGGCCATCACGTCTTCGAAAGTGACGATATCGTCGGCGCCGCTGAAGTACAGGCCGAACATGGCACCGGCCTGGGTGGTGACGAATGGCACGCCAGCGGCATCGGCGCGCTGCTGCAGGCCATCGAGCATGCGGCTGGTGTAGTCGGTCAGCTCGGCGTGGAAGCCTGGGCGGCTGATCAGCTTGAGGGTGGTCAGGCCGGCGGCCATGGCCAGCGGATTGCCCGACAGGGTGCCGGCCTGGTAGACCGGGCCGAGCGGGGCGATGCAGCCCATGATTTCACGCTTGCCGCCGAAACAGCCGACCGGCATGCCGCCACCGACGATCTTGCCGAAGGTAGACAGGTCCGGCGTGATGCCGTAATGGCCCTGGGCGCCGCCGAGCGAGACGCGGAAACCGGTCATCACTTCGTCGAAAATCAGCACCACGCCATGCTTGTCGCATTGCTCGCGCAGGCCCTCGAGGAAGCCCGGTGCCGGTGGCACGCAGTTCATGTTGCCGGCCACGGGCTCCACGATGATGCAGGCCACGGTCTGGCCAACTTCGGCCAAGGTCTTCTCGACGGCAGCGATGTCGTTGAACGGCAGGGTCAGGGTGTGTTTGGCGAAGTCCGCTGGCACGCCTGCCGAGCTTGGCACGCCTTGGGTCAGCAAGCCGGAGCCGGCTTTTACCAGCAGGCTGTCGGAGTGGCCGTGGTAGCAGCCTTCGAATTTGATGATGGCGTCACGGCCAGTGTAGCCGCGGGCCAGGCGGATGGCGCTCATGGTGGCTTCGGTGCCCGAGCTGACCATGCGCACCATTTCCATCGACGGTACGATCGAGCAGACCAGATCGGCCATCTCGGTTTCCATGGCGGTCGGCGCGCCGTAGGACAGGCCGTGCTCCAGCTGCTTGCGTACCGAGTCCAGCACGTCCGGGTGGCCGTGGCCGAGGATCATCGGGCCCCAGGAGCCGACGTAGTCGACGTAGCGTTTGTCGTCCTCGTCAACGACATAGGCGCCTTCGGCATGCTTGAAGAACAGCGGCGTGCCGCCAACGCTCTTGAAAGCGCGGACTGGCGAGTTGACGCCGCCGGGGATGTGCTTCTGGGCTTGGGCGAACAGGGCTTCGGAACGGGACATGGAAGTATCTCTCGAATCAGGATGCGAACAAGGCGTTGAAGGCGCGGGCGCGGCGGGTGACTTCCTGCGCGCTGTCGGCACCGAACAAACCGTGGATCACCGCCAGCAAGTCGGCACCGTGGGCGACCAGCGGGGCGGCGTTGTCGAGGGTGATGCCGCCGATCACGGCGATCGGCAGTTTCACCTGGGCGCGGGCCTGCTGCAGCAGTTCGACGTTGGCAGCGGGCGCGCCCGGCTTGGTGACAGAATTGAAGAAGCGGCCAAACGCCACGTAGCTGGCGCCTTCGCTGGCAGCCTGGGTGGCCAGTTCGAGGCTGGCGTGACAGGTGGAACCGATGATTGCCTGACGGCCTAGCAGTGCGCGGGCCGGGGTCAGCGGGCCGTCGGTCTGGCCCAGGTGTACGCCGACACCCAGGCGTGCGGCCAGTTCGGCGTCATCGTTGATCAGCAACCGGGTGCCGTAACGCTCGCAGAGCTTCATCAGCCCTTCGGCTTCACGCAGGCGGCGCGCCGCATCGTCGCTCTTGTCGCGGTACTGCAGCAGGCACACGCCGCCTTCCAGGGCCGCCTCGACATGGGACAGGAAACGGCCGGCGAGCAGCTGGCTGTCGGTGATGGCATACAGACCGCGTAGCTTCATTGAAGGCCTCGTGTCAGGAGCAGAAGTCCAGGGGCAGGCGGCGCGGCACGTACTGGCCCTTGCCCAGTTGCTCGGCGTCACGCAGGGTGCGCCAGGTGTAGTCCAGGGCGGTGCGCACGGCGCTTTCCAGCTGCTCGCCGAGCGCCAGGCGGCCGGCCAGGGCGCTGGCCAGGGTACAGCCCGAGCCGTGGTAGCTGCCTGGCAGGCGCTGGCAAGTCCAGGTGAAGTGCTGGCCGTCCTGGGTGTACAGGCGGTTGTGAATTTCGTCTTCGTCGCCGTGACCGCCGGTAATCAGCAGGTGTCTACAGAACGGCAACAGTTTCTTGGCGCATTCGTCAGCGGTGCCTTCGGGCAGTTCGGCGAGGATGCGTGCTTCGGGCAGGTTCGGTGTGGCGATGGTCGCCAGCGGCAGCAGACGTTCGCGCAGGGCGTAGCCCACTTCGTCCTTGCCCAGGCGGCCACCGCCACCGGCACGCAGCACCGGGTCGCAGACCAGCGGCAGGTGGGGGTGGGCGGCCAGCAGTTCGGCGACGGTGTCGACCATCTCGATCGAGCCGAGCATGCCCAACTTGACGGCGGCCACCGTGGAGTCGGCCAGCACGGCGTTGGCCTGGGCCAGCACCCACTCGCGGTCGAGTACGCGGAAGTCGGAAACGTTGACGGTATCCTGCACGGTCAGGGCGGTCACTGCAGGTGCAGCGTGGCAGCCTTGGGCAATCAGGGCTTCGATATCTGCCTGCAAGCCGGCGCCGCCACTGGGGTCGTGGCCGGAGAGACAGAGGACAACGGGGCGGGAGCTGTAGGTATTCATGGTCGGCGAGCTTACCACCAAACCTGTTTGGGCGGATCGTCCGACAAACGAGTTTTACTGATCGATCGGTCAGGTTGTCTGTTGTTTTTCTATTGAAAGCGTTGATTTAGAGCCTTTTCTTTGTGTTTTTTATGGCCCATTGCCAGGTTGTGAAGCTATGCTAGAGTGCTCGGATAACTCTACAAACGGGTTCTGCAGGATCACGTCGTCTCAAACGGATGGGAGGCTACCGCGACGCGACCGGACAGGCCATGCTGGGGCTGTATGCGCTATTTGCTGATTGTGCTTCTGGGCTTGCTGCCCGTGCTGGCCGGAGCGGTCGATTTCGACGACGCTACCCGGCATCTTCCACTGGGCAAGGCCATGCAGGTTTATGAAGACCCCGATGGCAATGCCAGCATCGCTCAGGTCAGTGCCCCCGGGTTTGCCAAACACTTTCAGCCCCACCATGAAGATGTGCTGAACGCCGGTTACTCCACCTCGGTGTTCTGGCTCAAGGTCGAGTTGCGCCCCGTTGCCGCGCCCAGTGCAGCCCCGCGTCAATGGTTGCTGGAGCTGGCCTACCCGCCGCTGGATCACCTCGAACTGTATTTGCCTGACAGCAGCGGCATGTACCGTCTGGCGCAGCGTACCGGCGATGCCTTGCCTTACGACAGCCGGCAGATCCGGCAGAACAACTACTTGTTCGAATTGCAATTGCCCCCTGGCAAGGTGACTACCGCGTACCTGCGGCTGCACAGCCAGGGGTCGGTGCAAGCACCGCTGGCGTTATGGTCCCCTGATGCCTACCTGGAAGAGCAGCCCACGCGCCTGTATGTGCTGGGGATGATCTACGGCGTGTTGCTGGTGATGCTGGTATACAACCTGTTCATCTACCTGAGCGTGCGCGACGTCAGCTACCTCTACTACATCCTTTACATCGCTTCGTTCGGCCTTTACCAGGTGTCGGTGAACGGTGCCGGTGTAGCGTACTTCTGGCCAGACAGCCCTTGGTGGGCGAATGCCTCCACGCCATTGTTCATTGGTGCAGCCGGCCTGTTCGGTTGCCAGTTCGCCCGGCACTTCCTGCGACTGGGCAGCATCAACCGTGGCTTCGACCGCCTGTTGCAACTGCTGATGCTGGGGGGCGCGCTGGTCATGGTGCTGGCGGTGAGCATGCCCTATGGCGTTGCTCTGCGCATGGCCACGCTGCTGGCGTTGCTGTTCACTGTAAGCGTCTTCTGCGCCGGCCTGTATGCCTGGTGGCGCGGCTTTCGAGTGGCGCGCTGGTTCATCATCGCCTGGACGGCGTTTCTGCTTGGCGGTCTGGTCAACACCTTGATGGTGCTGGGCTACCTGCCGAACGTGTTCATCACCATGTATGCCAGCCAGTTGGGTTCGGCGCTGGAGGTGGCCTTGTTGTCGCTGGCGCTGGCCGACCGCATCAACAGCCTGCGCGAGCAGCAGGCGCAGACCTTGCGCGACACTGGGCGTACGCTCGAGCAACTGAACCTGCAACTGGCCAGGAGCAACCGTCTGAAGGACGAGTTCCTGGCCAGCGTGACTCACGAGCTGCGCACCCCGATGAACGGGGTGATTGGCTCGCTCGAGTTGATGCACACCCTGCCGATGGATGCCGAAATGGCTCAGTACCATCACACGGCAGTGGGGTCTGCCCAAGGCATGATGGATATGGTCGATGCCATTCTTACCCTGTCCGAATTGCAGGCCGGCCGCCTGCGGGTGCAGCCGGCACCGTTCAGCCTGCGCGCCCTGTTACAGGGCTTGCGCGCTGGTTATGCCGGGCAGGCTCTGGGCAAAGGCTTGTACCTGAGCCTGGATATTCCGGCCGACCTGCCGGACGAGTTGCTCGGTGACGGGCAGAAACTGGCGCACTGCCTGGGTTGCCTGGTGGATAACGGTTTGAAGTTCACCCATCAGGGCGGGGTGATGATCCAGGTACGCGGCCGCCGGGTGGGGCCGGGTGATCTGGCGTTGACCTTTACCGTCAGCGACAGCGGTATCGGTTTCGATGATCTGGAGCAGTCGACCCTGTACCAGCGGTTCTTCCAGGTCGATGGTTCGATGACCCGGCGGTATGGCGGTTTGGGCATCGGCTTGTCGATTTGCCGGCAGATGGGGGAGTTGCTGGGGGCCAGATTGGCACATGAATCGACGCGCGGGTTGGGTAGCCGCTTCGAGTTGAGTTTGAACATGGCGATTTCGCAGGCGCAGATGAGCCCGCACATGCTGCAGGCGCGGCGCTCGCTGTAGGAGCGGGTTCACCCGCGAAAGCGCCGGGTCTGCTGGCCAATATCCACCCACTGTTCACCGTTGCCGCCACCACCGTATTCGCGGGTAAACCCGCTCCTACACAGCACAGGTCGTTGTAGGCGCGGGTTCACCCGCGAAAGGGCCGGGTCTGCTGGCCGATATCCACCCGCCGTTCACCGTTGCCGCCACCACCGTATTCGCGGGTAAACCCGCTCCTACGCGCGCGCGCACGCCAGCAACCACACGTTTAGTCATTAATACCCCTTTGACTACCCCGCAAGCAGTGCTTCACTGGGTCTCTCAAGCCTACCCGGATCCAGGAGCCCCCCGATGAGCCTGCACCAGTACGCTGAAACCCACGAAGTCACCAATCAGCCGCCGCCACTCGACGGTGCCAACCTGTACCGCCTCGACATTCCACTGCAGGAATGGTCAAGGCGTTTTGGCGCGGGCTGGGCCGAGTCGCGGATCGACGCCTATGGTGCCCTGGCCGGC
Organism: Pseudomonas sp. yb_5; assembly: GCF_043103865.1. Taxonomy (NCBI): domain Bacteria; kingdom Pseudomonadati; phylum Pseudomonadota; class Gammaproteobacteria; order Pseudomonadales; family Pseudomonadaceae; genus Pseudomonas; species Pseudomonas sp. yb_5. The sequence continues at coordinate 5,718 of NZ_JBICKE010000055.1, read as the reverse complement.
GGCCCGCTGATGCAGGCAGGCTTCCTGGCCAACGCGCACAAACCCGAGTTCAGCAGCCACGACCGCTATGGCCATCGCATCGACCTGGTCGAGTTCCACCCGGCCTACCATGAGCTGATGCGTACCGCCGTCGAACATGGCCTGCCTTCTTTACCATGGGCCGAACCCCGCGCTGGCGCCCATGTTGCAAGGGCGTCGATGACCTACCTGCACAGCCAGGCCGAGGCCGGCACCGGTTGCCCGCTGACCATGACGTTTGCCGCCGTGCCGGCATTGCGCTTGCAGCCTGAACTGGCTGAATACTGGCTGCCGAAGGTCCTTGCCTGCGAATATGATCCGCGCAACGTGGGTGACCGGCACAAGGCCGGGGTCACGCTTGGCATGGCGATGACCGAAAAGCAGGGCGGCACCGATGTGCGCGCCAACACTACCCGGGCCTATCCGGTCGGTACGCCGGGCCCGGGGCAGGCCTATGAGCTGGTTGGCCACAAGTGGTTCTGCTCGGCGCCGATGTGCGACGCTTTCCTGACCTTGGCGCAAACCGACAAAGGCCTGAGCTGCTTTCTGCTGCCGCGCCACCGCCCGGATGACAACCGCAACCAGTTCTATATCCAGCGGCTGAAGAACAAGCTGGGCAACAGCTCCAACGCCTCCAGCGAGGTAGAGTTCCGCGGTGCGCTGGCGTGGATGATTGGCGAAGAGGGGCGCGGCGTGCCGACCATCATCGAGATGGTCGCCATGACCCGGTTCGACTGCATGGTCGGCTCCAGCGCGCTGATGCGCCAGGCGCTGACGCAGGCGGCCCACCATTGCGCGCATCGCAAGGTCGGCGGGCGGGTACTGAACGAGCAGCCATTGATGCAGAACGTGCTAGCCGACCTGGCACTGGAAAGTGAGGCTGCGTTGGCCCTGAGCTTGCGCATGGGCCAGGCGCTGGAGCAACTGGACGACCCACAGCAGGCGCATTTCGCTCGGCTGGTCACGGCGGTGGGCAAATACTGGATCTGCAAACGTGCGCCGGCCATGATCAACGAGGCCGCCGAATGCCTGGGTGGCGCGGGTTATGTGGAAGACAGCATTCTGCCACGGCTGTACCGCGAGGCGCCGGTCAACTCGACCTGGGAGGGCTCGGGCAACGTGCAGTGCCTGGATGTGCTGCGGGCCTTGTCCAAGGAGCCGGGAGTGCTCGATGCACTGTTTGCCGAGCTGGGTGACGGGCATGGCGACCCGCGCCTGGCGGCGCATATCGGCAACCTCAAGGGGGCGTTTGCCGACACCGGTGACATGCAGTACCGCGCGCGCCAACTGACCGAGGATATTGCCCTGGCGTTGCAGGCCAAGCTGCTGCTGGAGGCGGGGAATACAGAGGTCAGTGATGCGTTTATCGGCAGCCGCTTGGCCGGTGGTGGCAGGGTGTATGGGGCACTGCCGCGAGGTGTGGATGTGATGGCATTGGTAACAAGGGCTACGCCTGCCTGGCCGCTGTAGCAGCGGGCTTGCCCGCGAATCAACCCAACAGCGATCAATGGGGGTGTATTTAACCAAGAAGGCAGGCAAGATGGATCACATGCATGTCCAGACAGGAAGCACAGTGTGAGCCACGCTTTTGTAGTCGTTGATACCCCCGAACAGGCCGTCGACCGTCTGGCGGCCTTGCATGAACAGGCCACAGGGGCCCTTAGTAAGGCCCTGAAGCGTTACCTGAAGGACCGTACCGAGCCCGATGCCGATGAGCGCGACCTGTTCCGCTACCCGGCACTGCGTCTGACCTACTACAGCCATGGCGAAGTCGCCGCCACCACCCGCGCCTACGCCAAGGTTCAGGTTGCCGGCACCTACAGCGTCACCATTACCCAGCCCGCTGCGTTCCGTGGCTACCTGCTGGAACAACTGCGCCCGCTGATGCATGACTACACCGTCACGGTAGAAGTCGGCGTCAGCGAGCAGAACATCCCTTACCCCTATGTGGTCGACCAGGGCGACGAGCTGGCCGGCAGCGGCATTACCGCTGCGCAGCTGGCGCGTGTGTTCCCCAGCACCGACCTGTCGGCGGCCACCGACAACATCGCTGATGGCCTGTACGACTGGGACCGTGCTGAAATCATGCCACTGGCGTTGTTCGATGCCGCGCGGGTCGACTTCTCGCTGCGCCGCCTGGTGCACTACACCGGCAGCGACTGGCGCCATGTACAGCCGTGGATCCTGCTGACCAACTACCACCGCTATGTCGATCAGTTCATCAGCCATGGCCTGGAACAACTGCGTGACGACTCGCGCTTCGTGCGTATGGTGTTGCCGGGTAACGTTGTGATCGAAAAGGGCATGGACCATGGCGAAACCCAGGCCCTGGTGGCCAGCGTGGTCTGGCACCGCTACCAGATGCCGGCCTACCACCTGATCGCCGCCGACGGCAATGGCGTTACCTTGGTCAACATTGGTGTCGGCCCGTCCAACGCCAAGAACATCACCGACCACCTGGCCGTGCTGCGCCCGCATTGCTGGCTGATGATCGGCCACTGCGGCGGCCTGCGGCAGTCGCAGACCATCGGCGACTACGTGCTGGCGCACGCCTATATGCGTCGTGACGGCATTCTCGACCGGGTCGTGCCGCCGAATATCCCGATCCCGGCCCTGGCCGAAGTGCAGATGGCCTTGCAGGAGGCTGCCGCACAGGTCACTGGCGAGCGTGGCGAGCAGTTGAAAAAGCGCCTGCGCACCGGCACCGTGCTGACCTACGACGACCGCAACTGGGAGCTGCGCTGGGCCCAGGAACGCCCGTTGATCAACCTGTCGCGTGCCGTGGCGGTGGACATGGAAAGCGGCACCATTGCTGCCCAGGGCTACCGTTTGCGCGTGCCTTACGGCACCTTGCTGTGTGTGTCCGACAAGCCGCTGCACAGCGAGATCAAACTGCCAGGTTCGGCCAACGCCTTCTACAACCGGGCGGTCAGCCAGCACCTGAAGATCGGCATTGCCGCCCTCGACCTGCTGCGCACCGAGCTCAACTCGCTGCACTCGCGTAAACTGCGCAGCTTCGATGAGCCGCCGTTCCGCTGAGGATCCATGTCACTGCCACCCCGTAACAAGCCGCGCCGCCCCCAGGCGCGGCCTGCCGCCGGCCCGCGTCGCCAGGCCAAGGCGCCACCCGCTGAGCCGCGCCTGATCCTGTTCAACAAACCGTTCGACGTGCTGACCCAGTTCAGCGACGGTGAAGGGCGCGCGACGCTCAAGGACTTCATCGACATCCCGGGCGTATACCCGGCCGGGCGTCTGGACCGCGACAGTGAAGGCCTGCTGTTGTTGACCAATGATGGTGGGCTACAGGCGCGGATTGCCGACCCGAAGCACAAGCTGGCCAAAACCTACTGGGTGCAGGTGGAAGGCGAACCGAGTGACGAGCAGTTGCAGCGTTTGCGCGATGGTGTGGAGCTGAACGATGGGCCGACCTTGCCGGCCGAGGCGCGGCGCCTGGAAGAGCCCGAGCTGTGGCCGCGCAACCCGCCGGTACGCTTTCGCAAAAGTGTGCCGACCAGTTGGCTGGAACTGGTGATTCGCGAAGGGCGTAACCGCCAGGTGCGGCGGATGACGGCGGCGGTGGGCTTGCCGACCTTACGCCTGGTGCGGGTGCGGATCGGGGATTGGGCGCTGGATGGGCTGGAGCAGGGGGGCTGGCGGGAGGTCCCTGCCAGGCTTTAGTTCAGGTCAGGGGCCTGTTCGCGGGCATGCCCGCGAATGGCCCTGAAATGTTTTATACGCCTTCCAGAAACCCCACCACCACGCTTTTGATGATGAAGGCCAGCACCCCAAGCCCCAGCACGAAGAACAGGATCAGCGTGCCGAACTTGCCTGCCTTGGACTTTTTCGCCAGGTCCCAGACGATGAAGCCCATGAAACCGATCAATACGGTGACCAGGATAATCATCATCCACTCTTCGAATACGGCGGGATCCATCGGTGTTCTCCAGGCGGGTTGAGCGTCCGATTATACGTCGGCTGGCGTGAGCATTTAACGCAGGTGGGTCAATGGCAGCTCGGTGCTGGCCAGTACCTGGTTGAGCACGAAGCTCGAACGCACGCTGGTGACGCCTTCGATACGCGTCAGGCTGCCTAGAAGCAGTTTCTGGTAGTGGTCCATGTCCGGCACCACCACTTTCAGCTGATAGTCGGCATCCATGCCGGTGACCAGGCTGCACTCGAGCACCTGCGGCAGGTTGCGGATGGCGGCCTCGAATGTTTCAAAGCGTTCCGGGGTGTGGCGGTCCATGCCTATCAACACATAGGCGGTCAGGCTCAGGCCCAGTTTCTTGCGGTCGAGCAGGGCCACCTGGCGCGAGATGTAGCCGTCGTCTTCCAGTTGCTTGACCCGACGTGAGCATGGCGATGGCGACAGGCCGATGCGTTCGGCCAGTTCCTGGTTGGAAATGCGCGCATCGCGCTGCAATTCGGCGAGGATGCTCAGGTCGTAGCGGTCAAGTTTGCTCATGGCATTTGCCTTTTCTGTTCGGATTGCTGCGAATTATCAATCCAGGGTGAAAAATTGCGCAAGTGCTATTTATCTGAGCAATCTTCGCAATCCTCTGTCGCAACCCGTCCGGTATCTTTATCACCAGAATCACTGCCCGGACATCAGTCCACGGCGACGCGCCCTAGGCGGGCGGTCGCGGCCAGCCATCCAACAGGATCTGCAGGCCCCCGGGCTACACACCCTCCAGAAGACGGTGTGAGGTGAGCCGGCGCCACAAGTGCCGAGCACGGACGACAATTTCTGAAGGGAGGCCCTGTGGCCTCCCTTTTTTCATGCCGGGAATTTTAATTGGCCTGTGTCATGGGCGCGGTAGACTGGCGATGGTTGCAGTTTTTTCTACCGAGAGGAACACCATGACGTCGCGCATCTGGCAGTTGGCAGGTGTTGGTTTGCTAGGTTTTAGCATCAGCCTTCGGGCCCTGGCTGAAGGGCCTGGCGAGGGGCCGTCGGGGCGCTCGCTCAACTCGCGCGACGAAGTGCGCCAGACCCAGCCGCCGCGCCAGGGGTATTACCAGGACATTCCCCGCCGACACGGTGATGATCACCACTGGCAAACCGGTGGCCCGGGGCAACGGCCCGGTGGCGACTGGCAGGGGCGCCCGGATGGCCATGGCAATGGCTGGGGGCCTGGGCCGCAGTATCGCCCAGGGCACAGGGTGGACCATTTTCCTGACCGTTACTGGAAAGTACCCTACCGGGGCGCTGACTATTTCTACTCCGGGGGTTACTGGTACCGCCCGCACGGGGGCAGTTACATCGTGGTGACCCCGCCGTACGGCGTGCGGGTCAATTACCTGCCGCCTTATGCGCGGGAAGTGTGGTTGGGGGGTGCGCTGTTCTTTCTGGTGGCCGATACCTATTACCAGTACCTGGCAGACAGCCAGGAATATGTGGTGGTCAACCCGCCGGTCGGCGTGCCGGTGGCACCGGCAAACGGCGGGTATGACGTGGTGGCTTATCCGATGTATGGCCAGGGGCAGGAACAGCAGGAGCAGGACCGCTATCAGTGCCATCGCTGGGCGGTGAGCCAGTCGGGCTTCGACCCGGCGACGGCGACGTACGCACCGGAGGCCACTGTGCTCAGCCACTACCAGCGGGCGCTGGGGGCCTGCTTCAGTGGTCGGGGTTACAGCATCAACTGAACCCTGCACGGAACCCCTGTAGGAGCGGGTTTACCCGCGAATACGGTAGCG
>NZ_JBICKE010000054.1:0-1662 GCF_043103865.1 Pseudomonas sp. yb_5 | reverse complement strand
GATCCGGTTGTCCTTGACCTTGTCGAACTGCCGCGCATTGAAGTCCAGGCGGTTGGCTGCCGGGTCGTAGCGGAATTCCTCGCTGCCGATCAACGAGCCGGTATCACGACTGCGCAACTGGCCGTTGGCTTCGTATTCGTACTTGATCTCGTCGCGTAGCTTGTCGAGGGTACGCGCCAGTTCACCGGCTGGGTCGTACTGATAACGGCGGTGGATCGGGTTGTAGGCGTGCTCGACCAGCAACGAGGTATTGATGCCGGTGTTATGCACTTGCGAGAGCTTGTCGGCCGGCAAGGTCGAGGCAAACTGCCAGGCCTTGCGCCCCATGGCGTCATAACCGAAGCAACTGGTGAGCTTGCCCTGCGTGCGGTACACCTCGCGGTGCAGGTCATCGCGCTCCATGTCGCTGATCACCTGACCATCCAGGTTCAGCTGGTGCAGGTGGCCACTGCCGTAATACAGGTGATTGACCTTACGCCCATCCGGCAGGATCAGCGTGGTCAGGTTGCTGAGCGGGTCGTACTCGTAGCTGAGCGTGCCGTCAGGGGTGATTTCTTTCGTCAGCCGACCGAGCAGATCGTAGGTGTATTCCAGCTTCTCTTCTGTGATCCCAAGCTGCTTGCCGATCCCGGTCGGTTGCCGCTCGATGCTCAGCAAACGGTCACCGTCGTCATAGGTGAATCGCTGTTGTGCGTCGCTATTCAGTTTGGCGATCAGGCGACCAATGGCATCACGCTCAAAGAGCGTATGGCGCTCTGGCCGCTCGGCATTTTCGCCATAGCCAATCTCATCCAGTCGTGTGAGATGGCCACCGACGTCGTAGCTGAAACGCCGGGTCAGGTTATCCACCCGCACTTCTTCGCTCAGCCGGTCCGAAGCGTCGTAGGCAAAGCTGTACGTGGCGTTGTTCTCGTTGACCAGCGCGGTCAGGCGAATGGCCTTGTCGTACTCGTAGCGAACCCGCTGTCCCTTGGCATCCTGGCGGCTGCTCGGCAGGCCACGGGCCGTGCGCATCAGGCGGGTGGTCTGGCCCTTGCCGTCGGTGTGGCTGAGCACCTGCCCGTAGACGTTGTAGGTGAAGCTTTCCGTGGTGCCGTCCGGGTGGTTGATGCGCAGCACTTCGCCGTCGGGCTTGCGCTCCAGTGTGGTGGTCTGGTTCAGCGCGTCTGTTACCGCGACCAGGTGCTGGCGTTCGTCATAGCGGTAGTACGTGCTCTTGCCCGAGCAGTCCTGGTAGCGCTCGACCTTGGCCAGGGTGTTCCACCACAGGTACTTGGACTTGTAGGTGGCATCGATGATGGTGTGCGGCAGGCCGTCATCGCTGTTCAGGTACTCGGTCACCTGGCCGAGGGCATCGAGTTCGGCGAGCAGGTTGCCCTTGTCGTCGTAGCGCGCTCGCCAAGTGCTGCCATCCGGGTAGCTGACCTGAGTCACCAGCGTGGTCAGGTGGTGATACTCGTAAACGGTCTTGCGCCCCAGCGGGTCGGTCTCTTCGAGCAGTCGGGAGAATTCGTCGTACTTGAATTGCAGGCGGTTACCGTCCGGCAAGGTCAGGCCAACCATATTGCCGTGTTCGTCAAGCTCGATGGCGTAACGCTCGCCGCCATAATCGCGGCTGGCGACCACGCGGTGGTCGGCGTTGTACTGCACTTCCAACTCGCG
>NZ_JBICKE010000053.1:0-19119 GCF_043103865.1 Pseudomonas sp. yb_5 | reverse complement strand
ATACGGTGGCGGCTGCGACGGTGAATGGCCGAAGGAGATTGGCCAGCAGGCCCGGCCCTTTCGCGGGTGAACCCGCTCCTACGGCGGCCCGTGCCCAACCCCCGACATGCCAGGCATAGGAGCGGGTTTACCCGCGAATACGGTGGCGGCTGCGACGGTGAATGACCGAAGGAGATTGGCCAGCAGGCCCGGCCCTTTCGCGGGTGAACCCGCTCCTACGGCGGCCCGTGCCCAACCCCCGACATGCCAGGCGTAGGAGCGGGTTTACCCGCGAATACGGTGGCGGCGGCAACGGTGAATGACCGGGGGAATTTGACCAGCAGGCCCGGCCTTTTCGCGGGTTGAACCGCCCGTGGCATGGCGGTTCCGCCCCTAGGTTGTTACCTCAATAAACCGTGCCTTGAATCAAACGCAGCAGATACTGGCCATAACCGTTCTTGGCCAGCGGTGCTGCCAGCGTTTCCAACTGCTGGGCATCGATCCACCCCTGCCGGAATGCCACCTCTTCCGGGCATGCTACCTTCAGCCCTTGCCGCCGCTCGATCGTCGCGATATACCCACTTGCCTCAAGCAGCGAGTCATGCGTTCCGGTATCCAGCCAGGCATACCCGCGCCCCATGATCTCCACCGACAAACGGTGCTGTTCCAGGTACGCGCGATTGACGTCGGTAATCTCCAGCTCACCACGCGCAGATGGCCGAATGCTTTTGGCAATCTCGATCACGTCATTGTCGTAGAAGTACAACCCAGTCACGGCGTAGTTGGACTTGGGTTTGGCCGGTTTCTCTTCCAGGCTGATGGCATTACCCTGCCCGTCGAATTCGACCACGCCATAACGTTCAGGATCTTGCACGTGATAGGCGAACACGCTGGCGCTGCCTTGGCGGTCCATCGCGCTGCGCAGCAACTGCTGGAAGTCGTGGCCGTAATAGATGTTGTCACCCAGCACCAGCGCGGTGGGGGCGTTGCCGATGAAGTCTTCGCCAATCAGGAACGCCTGGGCCAGGCCGTCCGGAGATGGCTGCACGGCGTAGGTGATGTTGATGCCCCAGCGGTGGCCGTTGCCCAGCAGCTGCTCGAAGCGCGGGGTGTCCTGCGGGGTGGAGATGATCAGGATGTCGTGAATGCCCGCCAGCATCAGTGTGGTCAACGGGTAATAGATCATCGGCTTGTCGTACACCGGCAACAGTTGCTTGGAAATTGCCAGGGTCGCCGGGTGCAGGCGGGTACCCGACCCACCCGCCAGAATGATGCCTTTACGCTTCATAGTGGTCCTTTCTCGTAGATTTCCGTCAGCATGCGAGCCACACCCAGGCGCCAGTCTGGCAGGGTCAGGGCAAAGGCCTTCTGCAGTTTATGGGTATCTAGACGCGAGTTGGCCGGCCGCATGGCCGGCGTCGGGTAGGCCTCTGTGGTCAATGGGGTGACGTGTTCGGCATGAGCTTTCAGCGGCACGCCATGGACCGCCGCTTGCTCCAGTACGTAACGGGCATAGCCGCACCAGGTGGTTTCCCCACCCGCAGCCAGGTGGTACAGGCCAGCCAGGGATGGGTTGCGGCGGGTGGCGACAATGGCGTGGGCGGTGATGTCGGCAATCAGTTCGGCGCCTGTCGGGGCACCGTGCTGGTCATCGATCACGCCCAGGCTGTCACGCTCCGCAGCCAGGCGCAGCATGGTTTTGGCGAAGTTGTTGCCGCGTGCGGCATACACCCAGCAGGTGCGAAAAATCAGGTGCTGGCAACCGGCAGCCTGGATGGCTTGCTCGCCAGCCAGCTTGCTGGCGCCATAAGTATTCAGTGGGTCAACGGCGTCGTCTTCGCGCCAGGGCTGGGTGCCCTGCCCCGGAAACACATAGTCGGTGGAGTAATGCACCAGCAGTGCGCCACTGTCAGCGGCAGCGCGGGCCAGCACGCCGACAGCGTCGGCGTTTACCTTGAAGGCTTGCTCACGGTCACTCTCGGCTTTGTCCACGGCGGTGTAGGCCGCCGCATTGACGATGACATCGGGGGCGTAGACCCGGACCGTTTCGGCCAGGCCCGGCAAGTTGCCCAGGTCGCCACAGTACGCCTGGCTGCGAGCGTTCAGCGCCAGCAACTGCCCCAGTGGGGCCAGGCTGCGTTGCAGTTCCCAGCCTACCTGACCGTCCTTGCCCAGTAGCAGCACCTTCATGCAGAACGCCCTGCGTAGTTTTTTTCAACCCAGTCGCGGTAGCTGCCAGACTGCACGTTCTGCACCCAGTCCTGGTTGTCGAGGTACCAGGCCACGGTTTTGCGGATGCCGGTTTCGAAGGTTTCCGCAGGCTTCCAGCCAAGCTCCTGCTCCAGCTTGCGGGCATCGATGGCGTAACGGCGGTCGTGGCCGGGACGGTCGCTTACGTAGGTGATCTGTTCGGCGTACGGCTTGCCGTCGGTGCGAGGGTGCAGTTCGTCCAGCAGCGCACAAACGCGGTTGACGATTTCCAGGTTGGGCTTTTCATTCCAGCCCCCGACGTTATAAACCTCACCGGTTTTGCCGGCTTCCAGCACGCGGCGGATGGCGCTGCAGTGGTCTTTTACGTACAACCAGTCGCGAATCTGCTGACCGTCGCCATACACCGGCAATGGCTTGCCGGCCAAGGCGTTGACGATCATCAGCGGGATGAGCTTTTCCGGGAAGTGGTAAGGGCCGTAATTGTTGGAGCAATTGGTGGTCAGCACCGGCAGGCCGTAGGTATGGAAATACGAACGGACCAAGTGGTCGCTGGCAGCCTTGCTGGCCGAGTACGGGCTGTTAGGCTGGTACGGATGGGTTTCAGTGAAGGCCGCTTCGTCGGCAGCCAGCGAGCCATACACTTCGTCGGTAGACACATGCAGGAAGCGGAATGCCTGCCGCGCCGGTTCACTCAGGCCGCCCCAGTATGCACGCACGGCTTCCAGCAGGTGGAACGTGCCGACGACGTTGGTTTCGATAAAGGCTTGCGGGCCATGGATCGAGCGGTCGACATGAGATTCGGCGGCAAAGTTGATGATGGCGCGGGGCTGATGGGCATGCAGTAACTCCGCGACCAGCCCGCTATCGGCAATGTCGCCATGCACAAAGATATGGCGCTTGTCGCCCTGCAGGCTGCTCAGGGTCTGCAGATTGCCTGCATAGGTGAGTTTGTCCAGGTTGACCACGGGTTCGTCATCGCCGGCCAGCCAGTCCAAAACGAAGTTCGCCCCGATAAAGCCTGCACCGCCGGTTACCAGAATGGTCATGTTTGTCTGCTTCCGTTGTCAGGGTCTGCTCTTCCACTTTCAGGATTCTAGACTGTCGGCGGTTGATTCGAGAGTGAAGACGATGGCAACGTGAGATTTAACTGTGACCGAGGGGACGTGTCTTGATCACTGCCAGAAGAGCATCTTGAGGCGCCGCCAGAACGACGAGAGAAAAACCTAGGATTAACGGTCGCCAAAGAGAACGAAAGCTGGAGGTTATCGCCCTTGGCAAAGAAATTACCCCCCGCGGCTGGCAATGGTCGAGATACTTGTTACCGGTTGGACTGGCGGAACCTGCGCCCAGTATCGATAAGTGCTGCCTGGGCACTAACTGGCGGCGTCCAGGCTAGCAGTTGCCGGCTCTTGGTGGAGTCAATCTGTAGCGACCTACAAAGCTGCGTATAGAGGTTCTGCTTGCCAATCAGCCCCGCTGCCCAGCCAATCAATGCGGGAGGAACCGGCAGTTGAATCAGACGCTTGTCCATACCACGCGCCAGCAGCTCAAGCAGCTCCTTCAGTGAGACATCTTCAAAATCGCAAACCAAGAACGTTTCTCCCGCCGCAGCTGGATGCCGGGCACAGCAAGCGATGAAGTCGGCCAGGTTCTCCAGTGCGACCATACTGCGGCTATTCCTTACGCAGGCAAAAGGCAGAGGAATACCCAAGTCAATCAGCTTCAACAACCTAGCGAAATTGCCTGGCGCATGCGCCGCGTAAACCAAGGGCGGCCGGACTATGACCAGTTCGATACCGCTTGATGCCGCGAGTGCCTTCAGAGCCTCCTCAGCCTCGAGCTTTGACAACGCATAGTTAGCATGCGGCGCAGGTATGGAATGCTCGGAAAATGGCTCGCCCGTTGTGAAATTGCCATTCACACCAATCGAACTGATAAATACGAAACGCTTGACGTGATTGTCTATGGCTTGCCGCAACAACTTAACCGCCCCTTCCACGTTCACCCGCCTGAACTCAGCTAGTGGGTCGGCCTGCATGTCATTCAGTACATGGGCACGTGCAGCCAGATGAACGACCACATCAACACCCTGAAGAGCCTGTGACCAATCGGTTTCTGAGCTAATGTTGCCGACCGCAACGAAACTGGCCTTACCGTCTATCGAGGAAGGGAGCTTGCGTACAGCAGCGGTCAGTTCGACATCGGTCTCCTTTTGAAACCGGCTCAATACGGCGCCGCCAACAAAACCTTTCGCACCGGTCACTAAAACATGCATGCTGGCTCCTTGATTACTCGACCGCCCATAGCAATAGCCCTATCAGGGTTCCTGGCGCCGTTGGACGTGAATCCAGTCGACAATATCACCCTCAGGGGCATAGCCAATGACTGTTTCGCGCAGCAGCTGCCGGACAAGAACATAGTCATCCTTCTCAATCGCTGACAACAGCTGTGCGAGCCTTGGTTTAAGTACTTCCCAAGGCAGGTAGTCTTCGCTAGCGCTCATGATCATAGGGTGCCGTGTTGCCACCACACTATCGCCAATGAGCAACTCCTCATAGAGCTTTTCACCCGGGCGCAATCCGCTGAACTGGATTGCAATATCACCATGCGGCTCGCGGTCGGAACGAATGCTCAATCCAGACAAATGGATCATCTTTTCAGCCAGTTCCACGATCCGAACTGGCTCCCCCATGTCTAGCACGAACACATCTCCGCCCTTCCCCATCGAACCGGCCTGGATGACTAATTGGGCAGCCTCGGGAATGGTCATGAAATAGCGAGTGATCTTAGGGTGAGTGACAGTCAGAGGGCCACCGGCCTTGATCTGCTTGTAGAACAAGGGGATAACAGACCCTGACGATCCCAGCACGTTGCCGAATCGGACCATGGTGAAACGGGTCTTGTTGACCCTCGAAACATTATCGGTTTCGCCAAACAATACAGGCGCCAACTCCTGGCTCAGTGCCTGCAACGTCATTTCAGCAAGACGCTTGGTACTGCCCATGACATTAGTTGGGCGTACTGCTTTGTCGGTGGAAATCAGCACAAAATTTGCCACACCCGCCTTGAGTGCCGACTGCGCTGTATTGAGGGTTCCGATGACGTTATTCAGCACACCTTCGGCGATATTATGCTCGACCAGCGGAACATGCTTATAGGCGGCCGCATGATAGACCGTGTCCACCGACCAGGTTTTCATGATATCGAACAACTGGGCCGGATTGCGCACCGACCCCAATATCGGCAAAAGTCGTACCGACAGAGATCCATGCTCCACTCGCTGTTCAAGCTCTTGGAGAATGTTGTAGAGGTTAAATTCGCTATGCTCATACAGCAGCAGCACTTTGGGTTCCAGCCCCAGAATCTGCCGGCATAGCTCCGACCCGATAGATCCACCGGCTCCCGTAACCATGACCGTTTGACCTGCGACACAATGCGCGAGCAGGTCTTCCTGGGCCGGGACGGAGTCACGCCCCAGCAGGTCTGCAATGTCTACCTCTTGAATGTCATCGACCTGGACGCGGCCGCTAGCAAGGTCCACGATACCTGGGATACTGCGCACATGCAGTGGAAAGCGCTCCAGAAACCCAAGAATTTCTCGCCTACGCCCCCTAGATACGGAAGGAATGGCTAGCAGGATCTCCTGCGCACTCGTTAGTTCGATCATGCGTTCGATATGGGCAGGCGTGAATACCTGTAGACCAGAAATTACCTGGTTTGAAATGCTGTCGTCATCATCGATGAACGCAACCGGTCGCATGACTTTACCTTGGCGCAATGCGGCCGCCAACTGGTTACCTGCCGCGCCTGCCCCATAAATCGCGACCCTAGGAAGCCCATCATCGCGCTGGGCGAACGGTACATGCTGGGTGGCGGCATACCAGTCACCCAGAAAATACTGACGCATGGCAAGGCGCAACCCCCCAACCATGATCAGGCTCAGCCACCAAAAATTGAATATGATCGAACGCGGCACCACATTCTGGTGCCCGCTATACCAATACACCGCTACCCCGAGAATCAACGACGATAGTGTCACGGCCTTGATGATCACGATGAGCGCGTCATTACCGAAGTAGCGCATGACCGCGCGATACATACCGAAACGAATAAACAAAGGTATCGAGATAACTGGGGCGCACAAGAACAACCACAGGTGGTCCTTGATAGGGTCCGCGATCTCGTCAATTCCAAGCCGCACCAGAAACGCAAGCCACAAAGCCGCCCAGACCAGAAAGACATCAGTCAAGACCTGGAGCATACGTTTATAACGGCGAGGCAATCCCAGCAGAGAAGCCCGCATCTTGTCCAGAATCCCGTCGAACACCTTCACTGCCCCCTGTCTAATCCACGGATTAACCAATTGCCCCTGGGTTTCAGTGGGCAACTCGGAGAACTCACTCGGCACTGCCAGCCTTATAGGCAAAAGCAATACCTACCAATGGCACATAAGCGATCAACACGCCGACGACACCTTCCAGATCAAATAACGCCACGCACAACGCAATGGGTAGAAGCCAGAATAGATTCAATACCGCGACGCCGACAGTTACCGGGAGGTGTCTGCCATATCGTCGGGACGCAAACTGATAGGCATGGCTGCGATGCGCCTCATAGAGCTTTTCTCCCCTCGACAGACGCCGCAGGAGTGTAAAGGTCGCATCAACCACAAAGACGCCCAGCAGGATCAGCCAGCACCAGAACAACTGGGACGAGGCCCAGGCAGCTTGCAGTGACAATACACCTAGCACGATTCCCAGAAAGCCACTTCCAGCATCTCCCATGAAAATACGCGCGGGAGGAAAATTCCAGAAGAGAAAACCCAATACTGCCATAGCGAGCAACAGCGGGAGGGTCATCAAATGCGTGTGCCCAGCCAACCAGTAAGTCAGGCAGGCGCCGATACAAACGCAAATGGCCTCGACGCTGGCGATACCATCGATGCCATCCATGAAGTTGTACAGGTTCAGCATCCATACAAGGTAGATAGCCGCGAGGACCGTGCCAAACACACCCAGCTCTAGGGTCCACGAGAACACACTGAGTGGAGCAAGTCCACCGAGCCAGTAAAGCGCCCAGAACGCTGCAATGAAATGACCAAGCAACCGCCACCTGGCAGCGATATGCCCATGGTCGTCCATGAAGCCTATGATGGCCACAAGGCCACCTGCACCAGCCAACGCCAGTAGCGCCCGAGCACTTTCGTTACCCTGGAAGCCAAGAAAGGCAAGCACAGCGATGAATGAAACGACAATGGCAACCCCACCACCCCGAGGCGTAGGGATGACATGCGAGCTGCGTGCATTAGGGATATCCAAGATGCTTTTCGCCAAGGCATAACGCCTCAAACCCGCAGTCATCAGCAAGGAAGCGATAACCACGAGTGGAACCATCCACCACTGACTCATTGTTATAATTCCTGATTGTTCTGGAAGCGTATAACTGGAATGGTGCTGTCGGCCCAACGCGCGACAACAACATCCTCACGTTTGCAATCACTCACATCATGATGGCGCCCCCCGGCGCAAGGTGGCGGCATACATCAATGCTTCCAGCTTTTTCATGAGCTTGGTACGCGAAAAGTTCTGCTCGTAATACAGGCGACCGCTGCGCCCCATCTCATCCCGCTTCTCCACATCAGCGCTTGCCAGTTCGAGTACTATCCGGGATAGCGCCTTGCCATCACCAGAAGGACAAGCCAACCCAGCCCCGGACTCCCTGATGACCCTCGCCGCTTCGCCGTCCACCGCCCCTATCAATGGCCTCCCCGAAGCAAGGTAGGTCTGCACCTTGCCTGGGATGGTCTTGGCGATGATGTCGTTGGTCTTCAGCGAAACGAGTAACGCATCTGCCTGCGCGAACAATGCAGGCATTTCTTCTAGCGGGTGCCGCCCCAACAGCAAAACATTGTCCAACTGTCTGAGTGCAATCTGCTCAGCAATCCAGTTGCCCATGCGCCCATCACCCACAATCACCCAACGGATAGCGGCCTGGTCACGGAGCTCTTCAGCTGCATCCAGTATCGAAGGAAAGCCCTGAGTCTCACCTAAATTGCCAGCATAAACGATGGTGAATACATCAGCCTGCCTGTCAATTAGGGACGACTGAGGCGATACCGACGCAGAAAAGTCGTCCTCTGCCCAACTAGGGAAATAGATCAGGCGCTCGTCCGGCATACGCTTGGTGCAATATCTTTTTACGTCCTCGACAAAGGCATGAGACTGCACCAGCAGATAGTCGGTACGATTGTATATCCATGACACGACCTTACCGACCATGGCAATGAGCTTTGGATTCTTGACCACTCCGACAAAACTCAGGGACTCCGGCCATAGGTCCAGCACCCAGACAAATACAGGGGTCCGCTTCAGCCGACCGATCACGATAGCTGGGATGGCCGCCATGATTGGCGAAACTGCATTCATGAAGATGGCGTCAAATTGACGCCCTTTCAGCTTGTAGGCACCCACCGTCGAGGCACTGATGAAGAACGACAGGTAATTCAGCGCCAGGGTCAGCTTTCCCGAACCTCGCGGCACCAGAGGTACCCGGATAATCTCAGCCCCCTGAAACTCCTTAAAATACTCGGGCTTTTCACGGTACGCCTCAAAAACCTCACCCTCTGGATAGTTGGGCAAACCCGTCAAAACTGTGACTTCATGCCCCTGCTCAGTAAAATAGCGAACCATGTCATTGATCCGCATATTTTCAGGCCAAAAATATTGTGTAACGAGAAGAACCCGCAACCTGTTGTCAGCCATACCGACTACTCGATCAATACTGTTTCCAGACAATGCGATTCACATAATCCGTGTAGCTGTGCAGGATACGAACAACTTTGTCAGCGACGTTCGGCATACTGTAATCCGCGACAAGACGCAAGCTGCGCTGCTTCCCGCGTGCCTGTGACTCGAGAATGGCCAATCCTTGCATGACACGTTCGACTTCAAGCCCAACCATCATGACTGCCGCCTCCTCCATTCCCTCAGGGCGCTCGTGTGCTTCACGAATATTCAACGCGGGGAAGTTGAGAATGGAGGACTCTTCATTGATCGTGCCGCTGTCTGACAAAACAGCCTTAGCTTCCAACTGTAGTTTGTTGTAGTCCTTAAAGCCCAGTGGCTTGAGCAGTTGCACATTTTTATGGAACGTTACCCCCATGGCACTCACGCGTTTTTGCGTCCGCGGATGGGTCGAGACGATGACTGGCAGATCGAAATGCTCGGCAACCGTATTCAATGTATCAACCAGTTTTAAGAAATTCTTGTCGGAGTCTATATTTTCTTCCCGATGTGCACTGACCACGAAGAACTTATTGCGTTCAAGGTCAAGGCGGCTCAGCACATCTGACTGTTCGATACCTTCACGGTAATAGTTAAGAACTTCGAACATAGGGCTGCCAGTCTTGATTACCCGATCAGCCGGTAGCCCTTCGCTCAGCAAATAGTCACGGGCAATCGTACTGTATGTCAGGTTAATGTCAGCGGTGTGGTCGACAATCCGGCGATTGATTTCCTCGGGGACGCGCATGTCGAAACAGCGATTACCCGCCTCCATATGGAATGTCGGAATCTTGCGGCGCTTAGCGGGGAGCACGCTCATACAACTGTTGGTATCCCCCAACACAAGCAGTACTTCAGGCTGCACTTCCGCCAGCACCCGGTCGACGGCAATGATCACATTGCCAATAGTTTCCGCGCCTGTAGCACCTGCCGCATTCAAAAAATGGTCTGGTTTTCGAATACCAAGATCCTGGAAAAAGATCTCATTGAGCTCGTAGTCATAATTTTGACCGGTATGCACCAGTACATGCTCGCAGTGCTCATCCAGCGCGGCCATGACACGCGACAGACGAATAATCTCCGGGCGAGTACCCACTACCGTTACCACTTTCAATTTTTTCATTCTAGGATCCTGAAGCAATAGATCAAGCTTTCGCACCCACAGGCCGGGCATAGGTGTCAGGGAGCTGTCGGTCGAAAATTTCGTTGGCCCAGAGCATCACGATCAACTCGTCATCGCCCACGTTGGTGATGTCATGGCTCCACCCAGGAACGGTTTCCACAACTTCAGGCTTGTCCCCCGTTGTGAACAACTCGTAGAACGCATTCGAAACGATATGCCTAAAACGGAAACAGGCGCGCCCTTTGATGACAAGAAACTTCTCGTTTTTCGAATGATGATAATGCCCCCCGCGAGTGACGCCCGGATGTGCAGTAAAGTACGAAAACTGCCCTGAATCCTTGGTTTTGAGCATTTCGACGAAGACACCACGGGGATCTTCGTGCTTCTGCAATCCATAAGTGAAGCGCTCCGCCGGCACAAAGCTGAGGTAAGTGGAGTACAGCGCACGTACTAGGCCCGTACCCACGGGTTCGGTGATCATCGACCCGCGACTTTCCTTGAATGCGTAGAGCTGTCGCACCAACTCACCCACCGTGGTCTGGTAAACCGGGTCGACAGTGACAAAGCCTTGCTGCTCCTTGGTGCCCTCCATGACTTGGAGGAATGACGAAATCACATCATCAATATAGACAAGTTGCAGAGGCGCGTCGGGATCATTAACCGTTACCGGCAATTCGCGCACGATATTATGGCAGAAGGTAGCGACTGCGGAGTTGTAATTAGGTCGCGACCACTTACCGAATACGTTCGGCAGTCGGAAGATAAACACAGGCACACCGTGCTCGCCTTGCAATGACTGAAGAGCCTGCTCGGCACCTCGCTTGCTGTGGCCGTACGGGTTGTCCAGTAGCGCCTGAATGGACGACGTGTAAAGCACCGGGGGTTTCCTTCCCGAGTTGGCTATTGCATCGCACAGGGCCTGTGTCAGGTCAGCATTTCCGGCCTGGAACTCTGCGGGGTCCTGGGGACGGTTCACTCCCGCAAGGTGGAAAACAAAGTCGGCTTGGGCAACTAACCCTGGAAGGCTCGAAAGTGAGTCTCCCCGGGCAAAGCGCATGATCTCAACGTCGCTACGCTCATTCAAATGAGCAATCAGGTTTTGCCCTACGAAGCCATTGGCGCCAGTGATCAAGACCTTCATCTGTCATTCCTCCGGCGTTGCATGCTCACCGCGCTGGATGGCTTGCATGAATTCCAGCTTCAATAACAGCCGCTGCATACCCTCGACATCCAAGCGCTCAGTGTTGTGCGAGTTGTAGTCTTCGGTACGGGAAATTTTTGTTTCTCCCTCTTCGACAAACTTGGCATAGTTCAAATCCCGCAAGTCCGGTGGTACACGGAAGTAATCGCCCATGTCCTCCGCGCAGGCCATTTCTTCGCGGCTAAGCAACGCCTCATAGAGCTTTTCGCCGTGCCGCGTACCGATCACCTGAATGGGATGTTCTGGCTTACCCACCAACCCGGTCAAGGCACGGGCCAATGTATCTACAGTCGCTGCAGGCGCTTTTTGTACGAACAAATCACCATTGTTGCCATGTTCGAAAGCATATAGAACTAAGTCGACCGCATCGGACAAAGTCATCATGAAGCGCGTCATGTTGGGATCGGTCAGTGTCAACGGCTTGCCAGCGCGAATCTGGTCGATGAATAGCGGAATCACCGAACCACGCGAAGCCATGACATTCCCATAACGAGTGCCACAAATGACGGTCTTCTTTTCATCCACATTCCGCGACTTAGCAACCATTACCTTTTCCATCATGGCCTTGGAAATACCCATGGCATTGATAGGGTAGACCGCTTTGTCGGTACTCAGGCAGACGACGCGCTTGACGCTATTCTGAATGGCCGCTTCCAGTACGTTTTCAGTCCCCAACACATTCGTCTTGACCGCCTCAAGGGGGTGAAACTCACATGATGGAACTTGCTTTAGTGCAGCGGCGTGATAAATATAGTCGACACCACGCGTCGCATTTAAAACACTCTGATAATCGCGCACATCACCAATATAAAACTTTAACTTATCACTCGCATAACGCTTACGCATGTCATCTTGTTTTTTTTCATCGCGACTAAAAACACGGATCTCCCGAATATCGCCTTCCAAAAATCTTTTCAGCACCGCGTTACCAAATGAGCCTGTGCCGCCGGTTACTAGCAAGACCTTACCCGAAAATATACTCACTTATTATTCTCCATAAACTCAACAAGCTGTTTTCCGACGGCGCGACTTGACTTAGTCTCAAGCACCCAGACCTTACCACGCGCGGCCTTGTCATACAAATTCTGCTTGTCCGCAGCACTGAAATCGACGAGCGCGCGCGCAACCGCATCGATTGAAAACTCTTCAATAACATTAATATAGTCGAAATACTCATCTGGTATCCCTGCCAGGCGCGTCGTCAACACCGGTATACCAGCAGACATGTATTCAATCAGCTTTGAAGGAAAGGAGTAGCGGGTATACCGCTCCGCAGGATTGCGCGTCAGCAACAGCAATGAGGCCGCCCCTTGCAGCTGCGCCACCCTCTCAGGCGACACAAACCCAAGATACTTGACGGAGGCATGCCGAGCGCAAACATCCGTCAAGTAGCCCTCCAGATCACCGCGACCACATAGCACCAGCTCGTAGTCGATACCCGATCGAAGAAAACCCTCCACCAGCTCGACAATTCCATACGAGCGGTTGACCCCACCGGCGTAGAAAATCATCTGCTTGCGGCCCGACCCCGCCACGGTAACAGGCCCAGATGAGGACGAAGATATACCCTCGAGCACCATATAGGGCTTGGAGCGCCATGCCGGATAGTCTTCGACCATCGGTCGACTGATTACCACCAAGCCATTTGACGAAGCAAGCAGCCCTGACAACAGGGAAGCATCGAGCTTCTTCAATAGCTTTAAAAGCCTGCCACGCCCAAGGGCCACATCCATGAACGATGGCAAGTCTGGGACGTATACAAAGAAAGGTTTTTTGCACAGCTTTGAATACAAGTAGGCAGCCAGCAAATTAGGCGAGTGCGCCGCGTATACACAGATAGCGTCAGTCCGACGCCCCATACGCAAGAGACCATAGAATGAACCGACACACCGCGTGAGCATTTTGATTACAGGCAAATTGACGAACGGCATGACACGCCCCACCCCCTGCCCGTTGCCCGGCAACAGTTTGCCGGGTAGCCAGACTCGCTTGATACGCGGAAAGGTGGAAACTGCAATAGTCGCCAGAGTGTCAACCCTCAACCCAGCCAACCTGAGCGCTTCAATGAAGCGCGACTCCAACTTGTAGGCCGCAACCTGCGGAAACTTGTCACCGGCGGAGTAGCGCTCGAAATAGGCTTCCCCCACATGAAAGCCCAGCAGCAGGACTTTGCGCACTGCCGCGCCGCTCTTGACTTCGCGCTCCCCTTGCAACAGTGCACGCTTGGATTCCACACTCATTTCGCGACCATAGCCCGGTAAGCTTTTACGAACAATGCGTATACGAACAGCATCAATATCGACCAGAAAACGCCATGATCGTAAAAAATAGGCCCTTCACCTGGCAGCTGAGATAGATGATAGCCCATGACCCCACCTGTAACAGCAATGGCGCCTGCCAACGAACTCCCTCCTAGCGGAAGAGCCGCGAAAACACCTAGCAGTACAGAACCACATAGCAAACCGACGGCAGCCAGAGGCCATCCACCCAATGCGTATGACGTGATGTGAACTGCTGCAGGAGCAGTACCACGCCCATTGAACTGATCATTGAATATCTCGGTATATATATAGTAACTGGGGCGGCACTTTTGACCGACTTTTGCCTGCGCAAGCAAGCCCCCGCATACCTGTCCCCGCTTGGTGAAAACCTCGTAGTAATATGGGTAGATAATGGCCATACGATTGACAGCATGAAACATCATCTTAGGGACTTCCCCACCAATGGCCGCACTCAATGCCACGACATCCGCCCCCTTGCTCTCCTTCTCATCCCTTTCAGGTACAGGGGCTACCGAGCGACCGGCTATGTCAGCCTCAGACACTTGCGGCTCAACCATCGCAGACTCGCCGATCTGCGACTGTTCAGCCTGCTCCGGCACCGGAGGAGAAATCCTGTAAACAAATGCCGAGATCAGAAAATACACCAGCAGCAGCGCGACCATACCGACCGCCGCCTTCACGAATGGATACCGTGGTGTATAAACAAACACAGCCAGTACCAAGCCCGCATAGAAAATCAGAATGGGCCATTTCATATTCAGGACAACCAGAAGCACTGAGATCACGACAGCATTCAGCAGTGTGACCCCCCCCCACCAAAGCCCACCCTTACGCACGAGCTTCACCGCACCATAGATAGACAAGAAGTGCAAATTCGACATCAGCAGGGCCATACTAAAGAAGCTGACCCGCTCACGAATGACGAAACGCGCCTCTACACTCGAAGTAAAATCGCTACCTGCCAGAAACAGCCGGAAGGCTTCCGCTTGCCAGAACGCGTATATCACAACTCCATAACAGAGCAGCAAGAGCATTAGATAGGATGAATGGGTAAACTCTGGAAAGAAACCTACCACCCTAGCAACCAATGGCTGCGTGAACCTCCGCACCAACCAGACTACCAACGGCGTCACAACGAATGGTGACAATAGCAGCAACCAGAAACCCGAAGAGAACAATGTATCAAATTCGAATATCCGAGCAGTGAAGGGAGTTTTCTCCAGAAACGGGCGTGCTGATGGAATTAAGTAGACAAGATTACCAAGGACAACAGTCAGAAAATAGGACACTAAAAAAATAGTTGGCGCAATATTTACCGACAGCCAATCTCGAAACTTATTCGAATCGGTCATTCCCCTCCCCCCCCTAAAGTCCTTTAAACCATAATTTTATTTCTGTCGCAACAACCTAGAAACACCGCTAGCCGCAACACTCATCAATCCATTCTGGCGCTCATGAAATCTTTCCAAGCCACAGTTTTCCAGACCACGAGCAGCGAGAACAACGAAAAAATCAGGACCCACACCAAGACCCGCGCCCACCACACCACCGCCCCCATGAAGACATCTAGTGCAACCTGAAGTAAGTAACCTACCATCAAAGCCAGCATCGACACGGCAAACGGCTTCAGCAGCCCCCTGTAAAGATTGACCTTTCTCATGATGGTTGCAGTGACGATACCAAAATAGATCAACTGCCCCACCACCACACCCAACGCCACACCATACAAACCGAACAATATCCCGCCCGCATAAGAAAGCAGCAAGGACACCAAAGCAGCAGCCAATGAAAACATGGCCAGCAGCCGCATGCGCCTGTGCACTTCAAGGCGTTTTTGTGTGTAAACCGCAGCGCAGTTCAGGAAGACGCCAAGGTAAGCGATCAGTAGCGCCCCAAAAGGCGCCGATATTGGCTTGCCGGTGAACTGCTCAAACACTGAAAATCCCACCAGCGCAATAACAGCCCACAGCAAGGAAAAAACAATTACCAGGAAGCCAACGGAGCTTTGAATCAGTGAACCTTCAAAAACACCATCACGGAATCGTTTGATGATCAGCGGGTGCACAAGCATGAGCAGAGGCATACTCAGCAACCCGCCGGCGCCGACAAACAGATCCTTCATCGATAGGTACGAATCACCACCTGGGACATTCAAGGCGCCAATCGCAAATCGGTCAGCAGCCACCATCAGCAGCATCCCCAGCATCCAGGGTGCCAGCGCGGAACCATAGTTGTATACGGCGCGGACGTCATTGCCGAACGCCGAACAAGCCGCCAAAGGGCCGTTCACTCCCATTCTGACAGCCGCCGCAACGAACATGACCAATGCAGCCAGTCCATATCCACCACTGAGTGCAAGCATGGCATCCGTATACGACACGCCCACATCAGAGTAACAAAAATAAATAATCCCCAACTGACCTACTACCTGCAAGACCACAGCCAGTAACTGTTGACGAACCAAAAATGCAGCCTGACAAACCGAAGACATGAAAAAGAAGAGCATTTGCGAAAAACACAACAGCAAAACACACAAAAATGTGTCATTCGCAGAGGAAAAAAGTACTGCAACCGATCCAGCGACAAGTGCCGCAAAGGGGGCCAACATTATAACGAGGTAAAGACAGCTTGAAAAAAACGCCCTATGATCACTATAGGAAGAATAATAATAAACATAAGAGTTCCCAACCCACATAGCACTCAACTGACCGACAATCAGCGAACAGGCGACACTCACCGAGTAGGAGACATATTCATCCTCAGGAAAAAAACGGTACAAAAAGAAGATAAAAAATACAGTAAGAAAAGCCGGCAACAATTTAACCGGAATGTACAATAAAAACTTCCCAAGAAACCCATTTCCCCTGACGCTGATTGCCACTCACCATCCCCTTCACAAACCCCTCTCAACTCGCCTCAGGGTAGTAGCGTCCAGCAGTGAGTCTATTCGACCAACGGGTCGCCGGTAGAACGTAGCTCAGGATAGTAGCTGAAATACCACGATAGGAACAGAAGGCGGCGATCTCATTTCCGATGCTAATCCAACATCATCAAACCGCTCTAGTACCGCGCTTTTCTCAGTCCCTTGAACCGACGAGCCATTCATATGCATAAATGATTAGCGCACTAACCAATTGAAAATAAACGACTCGAGCAGAGTCGCTCCAATCACGCACGACCTCACTCAATCCCCAGGAATGCGGATCTCAGCTAGAATATTGGCTGTCTCGATAGATTGAGCAAGCGCATGCCTGAGCGAACGCTTGGCGTCTTGCTCCCCATGCACAAGTATCACTTGAGCCCCGCGCCGAGATACCCCCCCAGCAAACCTCAACAACCCTCTCTGATCTGCATGACCCGCATATCCAGCCAATGTCAGCACTTTGGCCCTGATCTCATACATCCGCCCATCCAAATCAACCTGCACAAACCCTTCAGCCCCCTCACTCGCCTGTATCACCGCCCCCGGCGTCCCCTTAGCCTGGTACCCCACAAACATCACCTCATGCCGCGGATCCCCCAGCATGGCCTTGAGGTAATTGACGATACGCCCACCCGAACACATCCCGTTGCCGGCGATTACGATTGCAGGGCGCCCTGTGCTCTTGAGGTAGTTGACCACCTGCTGGTGGCGGGCATGGGTGTCCACGCTGATCAGCTGACTGAAGCCGAGTGGATCGCGCCCCGCTTCAACACGCGCCTTGGCTTCTGCATTCCAGTATTCGTGCAGCTCCCGGTACACGCCGGTGATGCGCTGAGCCAAGGGCGAATCGAGGATGACGGGCAACTGTGACCAGTCGATCGGCTCCCCGTCCGGAGCCGGACCGGTAGTGTTCAGCAGGGCTTTGCGATGAAGAATATCTTCCAGTTCATACAGCAGCTCCTGGGTACGACCAAGACTGAATGCAGGAATCAGGATGGTGCCCTTGTCGGCAAGTGCACGGTCGATGGCGTATTCCAGTCGCTGGCGGCGGTCGCCTGCCTGCGGGTGCAGGCGGTCGCCGTAGGTGCTTTCCAGCACCAGCACGTCAGCACGCTCCGGGGGCTGCACCGGGCGCAGCAGCGGGTTGCCACAAGCGCCCAGATCGCCAGAAAACACATACCGGGTGTTGGTTTGCTCATGCTGCATATCGCACTCGACATAAGCGGAACCCAGCAGATGCCCTGCACGCTGCAGGCGAATACGGCAGGCAAGACCTGGTCGCTCGACCACCGTGTGCCACTGCTCGAAGGGCAGCGGCACGATGAGGTCACGGATGAAATCGAGATAGCGCGCCACCTGCGCAGGCTTGCTGCTTATACTCAGCTTGTAGGCGTCTTCCAGTACCAGCGGCAGCAGCCGGGCTGAGGGCTCGCTGCACAGGATAGGGCCACGGTAACCCGCTGCCAGCAGCGCAGGGATGCGCCCAACATGGTCGAGATGGACATGAGTGATAACCAGTGCCTGAATGCCCTGGATATCGAAGCCGAGCGCCGCGGTCTCCGCATCCGACGGCGCCTCATTCCCTTGCTCAAGGCCGCAATCAATCAGCAGGCTAACGGAGGGATCAAGGTGCAACTGATGGCAGGACCCAGTGACACCCCGGGTACCACCATGATGGGAAAGGCTGGGATATTCCATGCTGCGCACACTCGCCTGGACCGAAAATGAAGTGGACTATTACTCCATGACGGCCGACGCATGCATAGGTGAACCTTTCTTTAGTAGGTGTAGGATATTTCCTTAGTTGCCGCTCAGTGCCGCCTCACGAGCAGACTCCCTGATCTTGCGTTTGCTGCGCTGCACGCCGTAGGCCCCCAGCAACGGCCCGACTGCCAAGCCAATGACCAAAGCGGCCAATACCAGGACAGCAACCGGCATGGCGGGTGCAGCCCACCCGAACAGGACCAATGACACGGTTTGCTGGTTCTCCAGCACGAAGAACAGCACCACAGCCGCCAATAGCAGCACGAACACCGCCGCCAGGGCGCGCTTGAAGTTACGCATCAGATTGCTCCTTTGGGAATCAGGTGTGGGCCTCTTCATGCTCGTCTTCATTGACCCGGTCGCGCAACTCTTTGCCGGGTTTGAAATGCGGCACGAACTTGCCTTCGAGGCTGACCGACTGGCCGGTCTTGGGATTACGGCCTACGCGTGGGGCGCGATAGTGCAGCGAGAAGCTGCCAAAACCGCGGATCTCGATGCGATCGCCGGTAGCCAGGCATTGTGACATCTGCTCAAGCATGGTCTTGATGGCCAGCTCCACGTCTTTGGACGAGAGCAGCCCCTGATGGGTGACAATACGTTCGATCAGCTCCGACTTCGTCATATTTTTCCCTTCGTTATCAAGCAGCTAGATCATTGCTTAACCAGTTTGTAGCACGCCGGGAAGGATTTGAACAGGGTGGATCTTGACTTAATAAAAAAATTCAAGATTGAAGTAATTCAAGAATGGTCTACCGCTTAGACAGGCCAGCGCTGCCTGATTCGCGGGTGAACCCGCTCCTACAATGGGGGTGCCAGCCTGAAGTTAGCGTGGTCCGGCGCCATCGGCGTAGGCG
>NZ_JBICKE010000052.1:0-98754 GCF_043103865.1 Pseudomonas sp. yb_5 | reverse complement strand
GGCCGGGCCTGCTGGCCAATTTCCACCGACCGTTCGCCGCTGCCGCCGCTACCGTATTCGCGGGTAAACCCGCTCCTACACGTCAGTTCAACGCATCCAGCAGTGCCTGGTTCATTTCCGGCGTACCGATGGTGATCCGCAGGAACTGGGCAATACGCGGCTGCTTGAAGTGGCGCACGATCACGCCCTGCTCGCGCAAGCGTGCCGCCAGCTCGCCAGCATCCTGCTGGGGGTGGCGGGCGAAGATGAAGTTGGCAGCCGACGGCAGCACCTCAAAGCCCTTGGCCTGCAACTGCCCGACCAGTTCCTCGCGGCTGTCTATCACCTTGCGGCAGGTTTCCTCGAAATACTCACGGTCTTCGAACGCCACCGCCGCGCCGACGATAGCTGCACGGTCCAGCGGATAGGAGTTGAAGCTGTTCTTGATCCGCTCCAGCGCTTCGATCAGGTCCGGGTGCCCTACCGCCAGGCCAACTCGCAGACCCGCCAGCGAGCGCGACTTCGACAGCGTCTGGGTAACCAGCAGGTTATCGTAGCGGTCCACCAGGCTGATCGCCGTTTCACCACCGAAATCGATGTAGGCCTCATCCACAACCACCACCGAATCACGGTTGGCCTGCAGCAACTGCTCCACCACCTGCAACGGCATCAGGCAACCGGTCGGCGCGTTGGGGTTGGGGAAGATGATGCCAGCGTTGGGCTTTTTGTAGTCCTCGATGCGGATCTGGAACTGCTCATCCAGCGCCACCTGTTCGAAGGCAATGCCGTACAGCCCGCAGTAGACCGGGTAGAAGCTGTAGCTGATGTCCGGGAACAGCAGGGGCGCATCGTGCTGGAACAGGCCATGGAAGATGTGCGCCAGCACCTCGTCCGAGCCGTTGCCGACAAACACTTGCGCCGGCGTCACGCCGTAGTACTCGGCCACCGCTTGCTTGAGACGGTCACCGTTCGGGTCCGGATACAGGCGCAGGTTATCGTTAAGCTCGCCGCGCATGGCCTCCAGCGCCTTGGGTGACGGGCCATAGGGGTTTTCGTTGGTGTTCAGCTTGACCAGGCGCGCCAGCTTGGGTTGCTCGCCCGGCACGTAAGGCACCAGGCCCTTGACGAAGGGGCTCCAGAATCGACTCATGCTCAGTTCCCCTTGTCTTGGGTCAGGATACGGTATTCGGCACTACGGGCGTGGGCAGTAAGCGACTCGCCACGGGCCAGGACCGAGGCAGTGTGACCCAGCTCGGACGCGCCCTGCTCGGAGCAGAAGATGATCGACGAACGCTTCTGGAAGTCATACACCCCCAGCGGCGACGAAAAACGCGCGGT
Organism: Pseudomonas sp. yb_5; assembly: GCF_043103865.1. Classification (NCBI taxonomy): domain Bacteria; kingdom Pseudomonadati; phylum Pseudomonadota; class Gammaproteobacteria; order Pseudomonadales; family Pseudomonadaceae; genus Pseudomonas; species Pseudomonas sp. yb_5. Next base: position 97,437 of record NZ_JBICKE010000052.1, on the reverse strand, counting down.
ACCTGAAGTGGGCAGCACGTGGTTAGGGCCAGCGCAGTAATCGCCCAGCGCTTCGCTGGTGTGGCGGCCCATGAAGATCGCGCCAGCGTGGCGAATGTGTGGCAGCCAGGCTTGCGGGTCGGCCACCGACAGCTCCAGGTGCTCCGGTGCGATGCGGTTGGCCACTTCCATGGCCTGCTGCATGTCTCGCACCTGGATCAGCGCACCACGGCCATTGATCGACTTCTCGATGATATCGGCACGCTCCATGGTCGGCATCAGCTTGTCGATGCTGGCGGCCACGCGATCGAGGAAGGCGGCATCCGGGCTGACCAGGATGGCCTGGGCGTCTTCGTCGTGCTCGGCCTGGGAGAACAGGTCCATTGCGATCCAGTCCGGGTCGGTCTGGCCGTCGCACACCACGAGAATTTCCGAGGGGCCGGCGATCATGTCGATGCCTACCTGGCCGAACACGTGGCGCTTGGCGGTGGCAACGTAGATGTTGCCCGGGCCGACGATCTTGTCCACCTGCGGCACGCTTTCAGTGCCGTAGGCCAGCGCAGCCACGGCCTGGGCACCGCCGACGGTGAACACCCGGTCGACACCGGCGATGCAGGCAGCCGCCAGCACCAGCTCGTTGACCTCACCCCGCGGGGTCGGTACCACCATCACCACTTCAGCCACGCCGGCAACCTTGGCCGGGATGGCGTTCATCAGCACCGACGACGGGTACGACGCCTTGCCGCCCGGCACATACAGGCCAGCACGGTCCAGCGGGGTGACCTTCTGGCCGAGCACGGTGCCGTCGGCCTCGGTGTACTGCCAGGAATCCTGCTTCTGCCGCTCGTGATAGATGCGCACACGGTTGGCGGCCTTTTCCAGGGCTTCACGCTGGACGGGGGTGATACGGGTCAGCGCCAGTTCCAGGCGCGCGCGATCAAGGATCAGGTCGTCAATCGACTTGGCATCAACGCCATCGAAACGCTGGGTGAATTCCACCAGTGCCGCATCGCCGCGTTCGCGCACGGCCTTGATGATGTCGAGCACGCGCTGATTGACCGCGTCATCGGACACACTTTCCCAGCTCAGCAGATGATCCAGATGTCGGGCGAAATCCGGATCAGCAGCGTTGAGACGGGCAATTGCAGTGGACACGGTCATGGCGAGGGCCTCGTAATAATAGCGAATGCTCAGGCGCCCTAGGGGGTTGGGCGAAAAGTGCCTGCGCGACGACCATGCTACGTTAAAAACAGGCTCGGAATGCTCATTTGCAACCAGCAAAGTCGGGCGCGACCCCGGCCGTTCCTCGCCTGTTTTCGTTCTTGCATGATCGCCGCTCGGCGACTTTTCGCACAATCCCAAGCTACCAGTCCATCCGCGCGGGCACCCGAGAAAAATGGCTATGACGCGGATAGACGGGCGCGACAGCGAAGGCCGCGCGCAGCAAGTAGAGCGTTAGCCGCGGTGTCGCGATTCGACCGCTTCGCGCAGCGTCTCGATCAGACTCTGGATACGGGCGTGCTGCATTTTCATGGAGGCTTTGTTGACCACCAGGCGCGAGCTGATCGTGGCGATCAGCTCCTGGGGCTCCAGGCCGTTGGCACGCAGGGTGTTGCCGGTGTCGACCACGTCGATGATCTTGTCGGCAAGGTTGATCAGCGGTGCAAGCTCCATCGAGCCATACAGCTTGATAATGTCGACCTGGCGACCTTGTTCGGCGTAGTAACGCTTGGCTACGTTGACAAACTTGGTGGCCACGCGCAGGCGCCCCTTGGGCTCGGCTGCGCCGACTACGCCCGCGGTCATCAGCTTGCATTGGGCAATCTGCAGGTCCAGGGGCTCATACAGGCCCTGGCCGCCGTACTCCATCAGCACGTCCTTGCCGGCCACACCCAGGTCGGCGGCACCATGCTCGACATAGGTCGGCACGTCGGTGGCACGCACGATCAGCAGACGCACGTCGTCCTGCGTGGTAGGGATGATCAGCTTGCGGCTCTTGTCCGGGTTTTCGGTCGGCACGATGCCAGCCTCGGCCAGCAACGGCAAGGTATCGTCGAGAATACGGCCTTTGGAAAGCGCGATGGTCAACATTGGAACGTCGGTCCTTAAGCGGCTGCTGCCGGCCAGGTCATCGACCTGGCCGCATTCAATTCAAAAGGTGCGTCCTTGCACCCGCGGGGCATTAGCCCGGTACGCGGCGGATTTTCGCGCCGAGCATCTGCAGTTTTTCCTCGATGCACTCGTAACCACGGTCGATGTGGTAGATGCGATCGATCAGGGTATCGCCTTCGGCAACCAGCGCCGACAGCACCAGGCTGGCGGAAGCACGCAGGTCGGTGGCCATGACCGGGGCACCCTTCAGCGCCTTGACGCCAGTGACGATGGCGGTGTTGCCTTCGACCTGGATCTGCGCGCCCATGCGGTGCATTTCGTAAACGTGCATGAAGCGGTTTTCGAAGATGGTCTCGATGACCGCGCCAGTGCCTTCGGCAATGGCATTCAGCGAGATGAACTGCGCCTGCATGTCGGTCGGGAACGCCGGGTACGGGGCGGTACGCAGGTTGACGGCTTTCGGCCGCTTGCCATGCATGTCCAGTTCGATCCAGTCTTCGCCGGTGGTGATGTCGGCACCCGCTTCCTTGAGTTTTTCCAGCACGGCTTCAAGGATGGTAGGGTCGGTGTCCTTGACCTTGACACGGCCACCGGTCACGGCAGCGGCGACCAGGTAGGTACCGGTCTCGATGCGGTCCGGCATCACGCGGTAGTTGGCCGAATCCAGTCGTTCGACACCATCGATGGTGATGGTGTCGGTACCTGCACCTTGAATGTTCCCGCCCATGGCGTTGATGAAGTTGGCCAGGTCGACCACTTCAGGCTCACGCGCGGCGTTCTGCAACACGCTGCGGCCCTTGGCCAAGGCAGCGGCCATCATGATGTTCTCGGTACCGGTCACGCTGACGGTGTCGAAGAAGAAGTGCGCACCGCGCAGGCCACCTTCAGGCGCCTTGGCCTTGATGTAGCCGCCTTCCACTTCGATCTTCGCCCCCATGGCCTCAAGACCACGAATATGCAGATCGACCGGGCGCGAGCCGATGGCGCAACCGCCAGGCAGGGCCACTTCGGCCTCGCCGAAACGGGCAACCATCGGGCCCAGCACCAGGATCGAGGCGCGCATGGTCTTGACCAGCTCGTACGGCGCGACCAGGGTCTTGATGGTGCGTGGATCGATCTCCACCGACAGCTTTTCGTCGATCACAGGCTCGATGCCCATGCGTCCGAACAGCTCGATCATGGTGGTGATGTCGTGCAGGTGCGGCAGGTTGCCCACGGTGACCGGGCCATCGGCCAGCAGAGTCGCTGCCAGAATCGGCAGGGCTGCGTTCTTCGCACCCGAAATGCGGATCTCGCCGTCAAGGCGAGCGCCGCCAGTAATAATCAGTTTGTCCATTGGAGTCTCGCCGCCAAGTTGGCTCAGGTGCGCTCAGCCCAGGCTGCGCTGCTGAAAAATTTCATGGTTACCGCATGGATGCTGCCATTGGCGATCCACGGATTCAGGTGAGCATAGATCGCCTGCTGGCGTTTGACCGGACTCAGGCCAGCCAACTCGTCGCTGATCACGTTCAACTGGAAGTTGCAGCCTTCGCCTTCAACTTCGACCCGGGAACCCGGCAATTTCTCTTCAAGGAAGCTTTTAACTTCTACGGCCTGCATGCTCAACCTCAATCGGCGCCCGATGCGCACGGGTCGGCCATCATACAAAAAAGCCCCTCGCCTGCGAAGCCCAACGAAGGCTTCGCTGACCGAGGGGCCATCATTCGTGCCTGGCCATTAGCTTGCCAGCACTTCATCGAGATCATAGACCTCGGCAATTTCCCGCATGTCGTCGGGCATGCCACGCACCTCGCACGCCTTGCCGGTGGCCTGAGCATCACGAATGTACCCAAGCAGTAGCGACAGGCCGACACTCGAAGACTTCTCGACAGCCGAGCAATCAAGCACCAGTCGCGGCTCGCGCGAGCCATCGATCAGCACCTTGCCTTGCTTGCGCAAGGCCGGGCCGCTGCGGTAATCCAGCACGCCAGTCAGACGTAGCACGCCCGGCTCTGCCATGCTTACAGCAGCCTCACTCATTTGACGCTCTTCTCTGGCGAGCTGTCGGCCGTCTGCTTGGCCTTGGCCACTTCGCCTGCCCAGCCATCGATGGTCTTGTCCAGGTCGTTGCCGTTGCGCTGCATGGCATCGGCGAACTGGTCACGGAACAGCTTGCCAATGTTGATGCCGTTGACGATCACGTTACGCACCTTCCACTCGCCGCCGATGTTCTGCAGGGTGTACTGCACGGGGTAAACGGCACCGTTGTTGCCGGTAACCTTCATGCCGACGCTGGCGCGCTTGCCGTCATCGGCTTTAGCCGGGTCGACAGTGATGCCCTGGTTGTTGTATTCGAGCAAGGCATTGCCATAGAACTGCATCAGGCTGCGCTTGAAGTTCTCCTGAAAGCGCTGCATCTGCTCCGGGGTCGCCTTGCGCGAGTACTTCACGGTCATGATGCTGCGCGAGATACCGTCAGCATCCACCACCGGGCCGAGAATGCGGTTGAGTGAGTCATAGAAGGCGTTGGGGTTGGACTTGTACTGCTCCTTGTTGGCCTTGAGGTCGCCGAGCAGTTCATTGGTGGTGCCCTGAACCACATCGTGCGGTGTCTGCGCAGCCAGAGCCAGCAGGGGGAAGGCCGCCAGTAGCACTAGCAGGCCACGTCGCAGGATCGAAATCATGGATACTCCTTAATTAGCCGGTTGCGCTTCTTTCGGTTCCTTGCCAACAGAGTTGAGCAGGAACTTGCCAATCAGATCCTCCAGCACCAGTGCCGACTGAGTGTCATGGATGGTTGAACCATCCTTGAGGACTTCGTCTTCACCGCCAACGCTGATGCCGATGTACTTCTCACCAAGCAAACCGGCGGTCAGGATCGAGGCAGTGGAGTCGGTCGGCAGGTTATCGACCGACTTGTCCAGCTGCAACGTCACCCGACCGGTGTAGGAATCACGGTCCAGATCGATGGCGGTGACCTTGCCGATGGTCACACCGGCCATGGTCACTTTAGCTCTGACCGTCAAACCGGCGATATTGTCGAAGTAAGCATAAACTTTATAGGTATCACTGCTCGGGCTGGCCGACAGCCCGCTGACACGCAGGGCCAGCAGCAGCAGCGCCAGGATCCCGGCCAGGAGGAACAGGCCGACACCGATTTCCAGGGTGCGGTTTTGCATCAGAAATCTCCAAACATCAAGGCGGTCAGAATAAAGTCCAGACCCAGCACTGCCAACGAGGCATAGACCACGGTCTTGGTGGTTGCACGGCTGATCCCTTCTGAGGTGGGCTCACAGTCGTACCCCTGGAATACGGCGATCCAGGTCGAGACGAAAGCAAACACCAGGCTCTTGACCAGCCCGTTGAGCACGTCGTCAGTGAAAGAAACGCTGTTCTGCATGTTGGCCCAGAACGAGCCCTCGTAGACGCCCAGCCAGTCCACCGCCACCCACGAACCACCCCAGATACCGACCACGCTGAAGATCAGCGCCAGCAACGGCAGCGAGATGAAACCGGCCCACAAGCGTGGTGCAACGATGTACTTGAGCGGGTCGACACCGATCATTTCCAGGCTCGACAGCTGCTCGGTAGACTTCATGTTGCCGATTTCAGCGGTCAGCGCGGAACCGGCACGGCCGGCAAACAGCAATGCCGTTACCACCGGGCCAAGTTCACGCAGCAGGGTCAGGGCGACCATCTGCCCTACCGCCTGCTCCGAGCCGTACTTGGTCAGGATGCTGTAGCCCTGCAGCGCCAGCACCATGCCGATGAACACCCCGGACACGACGACGATCGCCAGCGACAGCACACCGACCGAGTACAACTGCTTGGTCAGCAGCTGGAAACCGCCGCCAATGCCACCGCGACCGACCAGCGCATGGAACAGGAACAGGCACGAACGCCCGAGCACGGCCAGCACGTCGATTGCCGAGCGGCCCAGCAGGCGGACACGTTCGAGTAAGGATTTTCTGCGCATCAACGCGCCCCCAGCAGGTCGGCGCGGTAGTCAGGCGCGGGAAAGTGGAAGGGAACCGGGCCGTCCGGATCGCCTTTCATGAATTGGCGGATCCGTGGATTGTCCGAGCCCATCAGCTCATCAGGCGTCCCCTGGCCCAGCACCTGACCGTCACCTACCACGTAGATGTAATCGGCGATGCTGGCGGTTTCTGCCAGGTCATGGGAAACCACGATACTGGTGATGCCCAAAGCATCGTTGAGCAAGCGAATCAGGCGCACCAGTACCCCCATGGCGATCGGGTCCTGGCCGACGAACGGTTCGTCGTACATGAGGATCTGCGGGTCCAGGGCAATCGCCCGGGCCAGTGCCACACGGCGCTTCATGCCACCGGACAGCTCGTCGGGCATCAGGTCGATGGCACCGCGCAGGCCCACGGCCTGCAGCTTCATCAACACGATGTCACGGATCATCTCGTCCGACAGCTGAGTATGCACGCGCAGCGGGAACGCAACGTTCTCGAACACATCGAGGTCGGTGAACAACGCGCCGCTCTGAAACAGCACGCCCATCTGCTTGCGGGCGTCGAACAGGTCGCTGCGCGACAGCGTCGGCAGGTTCTGCCCGGCAACCCATACCTCACCGCTCGCGGGGCGCAACTGCGCGCCCATCAGGCGGAGCAACGTGGTCTTGCCGCAACCCGATGGCCCCATGATGCCGGTGACCTTGCCGCGCGGGATGCTGATGTCGACGTTGCTGAAAATGCTGCGCGAACCGCGTTTGAAGGTCACACCCTTCAACTCGACCGCGTAGGCGCTATCCACACTCATCTAGACTCCTTGCTTATGCAGCCTCGTCCTAATGGACGCCGGCCTCCATCTGGAAGGCACAAGCACCCCTGACAGGCCGAATAGCGGCGAACTATAGCACCGCTGACAGCGCCGCCCCAAGGCCGGGCAACCAGCCGTTCAGCCCCGCGACAGACTTTGGTGGTATTTGCTGCAGTAATCGAGGAGGTGAGGGTTTTCATCATTACGCGTATAATCGTCGCCTTTTCATCAGGCATTGCTTTTTCGACATGAGCCAATCCAGCGAGCTGATCCAATCCGCCCAACGCACTCTGCGCCTGGAACTCAAGGCCGTGGAGGCCCTTTTGGCGCGCATCGACGACAATTTCGTCAAAGCCTGCGAACTGATTCTGTCCAGCAAGGGCCGGGTCGTCGTGGTCGGCATGGGCAAGTCCGGGCACATCGGCAACAAGATCGCCGCGACCCTGGCCAGCACCGGCACCCCGGCGTTTTTCGTACACCCGGCCGAAGCCAGCCATGGCGACATGGGCATGATCACTCGCGACGATGTCATCCTTGCCTTGTCGAATTCCGGCAGCACTGCCGAAATCGTCACCCTGCTGCCACTGATCAAGCGCCTGGGTATCAAGCTGATCAGCCTGACTGGCAACCCCGACTCGCCGCTGGCCCAGGCCGCCGAAGTCAATCTTGACGCCCGCGTCGAGCAAGAGGCCTGCCCGCTGAACCTGGCCCCCACTTCCTCGACAACCGCATCGCTGGTGCTGGGCGACTGCCTGGCCATCGCCCTGCTTGAAGCCCGCGGCTTCACTGCCGAGGACTTTGCCTTCTCACACCCCGGGGGAGCGCTGGGCCGCCGCCTGCTGCTGAAGGTCGAGAACGTGATGCACGCCGGCGACGATCTGCCTCAAGTACCACGCGGCACCCTGCTCAAGGACGCGCTGCTGGAAATGTCCCATAAAGGTTTGGGCATGACCGTGATCGTCGAAGCCGACGGCAAGCTGGCCGGGATCTTCACCGACGGTGACCTGCGCCGCAGCCTGGACCGCAACATCGATGTGCACACCACTCTGATCGACCAGGTCATGACCGTTCATGGCAAGACTGCGCGTGCCGACATGCTCGCCGCCGAAGCCCTGAAGATAATGGAAGACCACAAGATCAACGCTCTGGTGGTGGTGGACCGTGAAGACCGCCCTACCGGTGCCCTGAACATGCATGACCTGCTGCGCGCCGGCGTAATGTAAAGGAGCGATGGAATGAACCAGGACCTCATGCAACGCGGCAAAGGCATCAAGCTGGCAGTGTTCGACGTGGACGGCGTGCTCACCGACGGGCGCCTGTATTTCCTCGAGGATGGCAGCGAATTCAAGACGTTCAATACCCTCGACGGCCAGGGCATCAAGATGCTCATGGCCTCGGGCGTGACCACCGCGATCATCAGCGGGCGCAAGACACCAGTGGTCGAACGCCGGGCCAGGAACCTCGGTATCCCGCACCTCTTCCAAGGCCGGGAGGACAAATTGGTGGTACTTGACGGCCTGCTCGCCGAACTGGGCCTAAGCTATGATCAAGTGGCTTACCTGGGCGACGACCTGCCCGACCTGCCGGTGATTCGCCGGGTGGCTCTGGGCATGGCCGTAGCCAACGCCGCACCATTCGTACGCCAGCATGCCCACGGCGTGACCCAGGCACGCGGCGGCGAAGGCGCGGCCCGTGAATTCTGCGAACTGATCATGCACGCCCAGGGCACCCTGGACGCTGCCAACGCCAACTACCTGTAAGGCTGCCCATGCTCAGCAAGAAAGCCCGAAACATTGCGCTGCTCGGGGCGATAGCCGCCCTATTGGTAGCCATCGGCTACTGGAATGTCAGCCCGGAAAGCTTCCTCGACAAGCCTGTGGCCCAGGTCGACGAAAGCGCCATCGATTACTACGCGATCAACGCCCACAGCGTGCAGTTCCTGCCCGACGGCAAACTGCAATACGAAATGACCGCCGACAGGATCGAACACCTCAAGACCAGCGAAATCACCCAGGTGACCACTCCGGACCTGCACCTGTACCGCGGCACTGCGTACCCGTGGCATGTGCAGAGCACACGCGCCGAGGTCAATCCGGACGGTACCGAGGTCGAACTGATTGACAAGGTACGGATTGCCCGCACCGATGAAAAGCAGCGTGAAACCATCATTACCAGCTCACGCATGACCGTGTTCCCGCAGAAGCAATATGCGCAGACCGAGCAAGCCGTTAGAATCGACGGCGCCGGAGGCACAACTACGGGCAAAGGCATGAAAGCGTATTTGAAAGAAGGCAAGATGGACTTGCTCTCTAACGTAAGAGGACAGTATGAGGCTCGTTAAAACCCTCCCCCTTTTGCTCAGCCTGAGCGCAGCACTGGGAAGCGCGAGCGCCCTCGCCCTGCCGAATGACCGTGACCAGCCTATTCGCATCCAGGCCGACAACGCCCACCTGGATGACAAGCAAGGCGTGGCCACTTACACCGGCGACGTGATCATCACCCAGGGTTCGATGATGATCAAAGGCAACACCGTGACCATTACCCGCTCCGCCTCCGGCGATATCGACGTAGTGACCTCGGTGGGCAACCTGGCCTACTTCGAGCAGCAGCAGAGCGCAGCCAAGCCGGACAAGATGAAAGGCTGGGGCGTGACCATCCAGTACCAGTCGCAGAAGGACTTGGTCATTCTCACCGACCGCGCCAAGGTCGAGAACGAAGGCAACACCACCGAAGGCGAGAAGATCGTCTACAACACCCAGACCCAGGTGGCGACCGCCGGTCGCGGTAGCAACGTGACAACACCCCGTCAGCGTATCGACATGGTGATCCAGCCCAAGAAGAAGGCCGAGTAAATGGCAACCCTCAAAGCCCAGCACCTGGCAAAGAGCTACAAGGGGCGACAGGTAGTACGTGATGTCAGCCTGTCGATCGAAAGCGGTCAGATCGTCGGCCTGCTCGGCCCCAACGGCGCCGGCAAGACCACTTGCTTCTACATGATTGTCGGTCTGGTCCAGGCCGAACAGGGCCGCGTACTGATCGACAGCCTCGATGTGAGCTACCAGCCCATGCACGGCCGCGCGCGCGCCGGCATCGGCTACCTGCCCCAGGAAGCCTCGATCTTCCGCAAGCTGTCGGTAGCCGACAACATCATGGCCATCCTCGAGACCCGCAAGGACCTCGACCGGGACGGCCGCCGCAAAGAGCTGGAAAGCCTGCTGCAGGAGTTCCACATCAGCCACATCCGCGACAACCTCGGCATGAGCCTGTCCGGTGGCGAACGCCGCCGTGTCGAGATTGCCCGCGCCCTGGCGACCGCACCCAAATTCATCCTGCTGGACGAACCGTTCGCCGGTGTCGACCCGATTTCGGTCGGCGACATCAAGCAGATCATCCACCACCTCAAGGCCAAAGGTATCGGTGTACTGATTACCGACCACAACGTGCGTGAAACCCTGGATATCTGCGAGACCGCTTACATCGTCAACGATGGCCGACTGATCGCCGAAGGCGACGCTGAAACCATCCTGGCAAACGACCTGGTCAAAGAAGTTTACCTGGGCCACGAGTTCCGCCTCTGACCCGAAAAGCGCCTGAAGTACTGGCAAGCAAGCCGTGAGACTGCGGGTAAAGTTGTTACGGTACTCTAGGCAAACGCTACAATTTAAGGCATAAAACTTGCTTGATCTGGCGCTCCGGCGCCCTCGTGTAGTGGATGGCGCATGCGCGCCGGCGAACAAGGTATTAAGCCCCTGCCATGAAACCATCGCTCGTCCTAAAAATGGGCCAGCAACTGACGATGACACCTCAGTTGCAACAGGCCATCCGCCTGCTCCAGCTCTCTACCCTGGACCTCCAACAGGAAATCCAGGAAGCGCTGGAGTCCAACCCGATGCTCGAACGTCAGGAAGACGGCGAAGACTTCGACAACAGCGACCCGATGGCCGACAACGCCGAGAACAAACCGGCCGCCGAAGTTCAGGACAACAGCTTCCAGGAAAGCGCCGTCAGCGCCGACAATCTGGAAGACGGTGAGTGGAGCGAGCGCATCCCCAACGAGCTCCCGGTCGATACCGCCTGGGAAGATATCTACCAGACCAGCGCCAGCAGCCTGCCGAGCAACGATGACGACGAGTGGGACTTCACCACCCGTACATCGGCCGGCGAGAGCCTGCAAAGCCACCTGCTGTGGCAGTTGAACCTGGCGCCGATGTCCGATACCGACCGCTTGATTGCCGTGACCCTGATCGACAGCATCAACGGTCAGGGCTACCTGGAGGACACACTCGAGGAAATCTGTGCCGGTTTCGACCCGGAGCTGGATATCGAGCTGGACGAGGTCGAAGCAGTACTGCACCGCATCCAGCAGTTCGAGCCGGCTGGCGTCGGCGCCCGCAACCTCGGTGAATGCCTGTTGCTGCAACTGCGCCAACTACCCGCTACAACTCCGTGGATGACCGAAGCCAAGCGCCTCGTCACCGACTTCATCGACCTGCTCGGCAGCCGTGACTACAGCCAGCTGATGCGGCGGATGAAAATCAAGGAAGACGAACTGCGCCAGGTCATCGAACTGGTGCAAAGCCTTAACCCGCGCCCGGGTTCGCAGATCGAGTCCAGCGAGCCCGAGTACGTGGTGCCCGACGTCATCGTGCGCAAGGACAGCGACCGTTGGCTGGTAGAGCTGAATCAGGAAGCCATCCCACGCCTGCGCGTCAACCCTCAATACGCCGGCTTCGTTCGCCGTGCCGACACCAGCGCCGACAACACCTTCATGCGCAACCAGCTGCAGGAAGCGCGCTGGTTCATCAAGAGCCTGCAAAGCCGCAACGAGACCCTGATGAAGGTCGCCACGCAGATCGTCGAGCACCAGCGCGGCTTCCTCGACCACGGCGACGAAGCGATGAAGCCGCTGGTGCTGCATGATATTGCCGAAGCAGTAGGCATGCACGAATCGACCATCTCACGGGTTACCACGCAGAAATACATGCACACCCCGCGTGGCATCTACGAACTGAAATACTTTTTCTCCAGCCATGTCAGCACCTCCGAAGGCGGAGAATGCTCGTCCACGGCGATCCGCGCGATCATCAAGAAACTGGTTGCAGCGGAAAATCAGAAAAAGCCATTGAGTGACAGCAAGATCGCTGGTTTACTGGAGGCACAAGGCATCCAGGTAGCCCGTCGCACCGTCGCCAAGTACCGCGAGTCACTCGGCATCGCACCGTCGAGCGAGCGCAAGCGACTGATGTAGCCCCTGAGATGTGCCACAGCGTTTTCGTGGCAGGTGCAAGACCTGCCTCTTTATGCACGGGCAACAAAGGAGAAGCTGTATGCAAGTCAATATCAGTGGACAGCATGTAGAAGTCACCCAGCCACTGCGCGATTACGTGCTTGAAAAGCTCGCCCGCGTGGAGAGTCACTTCGACAAGATCACCAACGTGCAGGTAATCATGAAAGTCGAGAAGCTTCAGCAGAAGGTCGAGGCGACCCTGCAGATTCCCGGCGGCGAAGTGGTAGCCAACGCCGAACACGAAGACATGTATGCAGCGATCGACGCCCTGGCCGACAAGCTCGACCGCCAACTGAAAAAACACAAGGAAAAACAGCAAAGCCTGCTGCAAGGTGCAGCTGCCCGCTGATCCCCCTCATCCATGATCCGACTTGAAACCATCCTGACCCCCGGCCGTTCCCTCGTGAACGTGCCGGGCGGCAGCAAGAAGCGCGCCCTGGAAAAGGTCGCCACTGTCATCGCCGACCAAGTGCCAGAACTGGAGATGCAGGACGTCTTCGAAAAACTGGTAGCCCGGGAAAAGCTCGGTTCTACCGGTTTCGGCAATGGCATCGCCATCCCGCACTGCCGGCTTGAAGGATGCTCCGCTCCCGTCAGCGCCCTGCTGCACCTGGAAGCCCCTATCGATTACGACGCTATCGATGGCGCGCCGGTTGACCTGCTGTTTGTGCTACTGGTGCCCGAAGCGGCCACCGATGCCCACCTTGAACTACTGCGTCAGATCGCCAGCATGCTCGATCGCAAGGAAGTCCGTGATCGGCTGCGTGCGGCCACCAGCAATGAGGCCCTGTTCCAGGTTGTCCTGGACGTACAGAACGAGCACTGAACATGCGCCTGATCATCGTCAGCGGCCGGTCCGGCTCCGGCAAGAGCACCGCCCTCGATGTCCTGGAAGACAGCGGTTTCTATTGCATCGACAATTTACCCGCCGGGCTGCTGCCGCAGTTGGCGGAAAATGCACTGATCAACACCGATTTGCTGCAGCCCAAGGTGGCGGTGTCTATCGATGCGCGCAACCTGCCCAGCCACCTGACGCGCTTCCCCGAACTGCTTGAAGAAGCCCGCGCCCGGCACATCCAGTGTGACGTGTTGTACCTGGATGCCGATGAAGAGGTCCTTCTCAAACGTTTCTCGGAAACCCGCAGGCGGCACCCCCTGACCAACGCCAACCGCTCGCTCGCGGAAGCGATCCGCGTGGAAAGCGAATTGTTGGGCCCTATTGCCGACCTGGCCGACCTGAAGATCGACACCACCAACCTGAACCTGTACCAGTTACGTGACTCGATCAAGCTGCGCCTGCTGAACCAGCCCGAGCCCGGCACAGCGTTTCTGGTCGAGTCGTTCGGTTTCAAGCGGGGGATGCCGGTCGACGCCGACCTGGTTTTTGACGTGCGCTGCCTGCCCAACCCCTACTGGAAGCCAGAGCTGCGTGAGCACTCGGGTCTCGATCAACCCGTGATCGACTACCTGGCCGCACAACCGGATGTCGAAGACATGTACAACGACATCTCCAGCTACCTGCTCAAGTGGTTGCCCCGCTTCGCTGCCAGCAACCGCGCCTACGTAACCATCGCCATCGGCTGCACTGGCGGCCATCACCGTTCGGTGTACATCACCGAGCGCCTTGGTCGACAGCTGCAGAAAACCCTGAAAAACGTCCAGGTCCGCCATCGCGACCTCTAGCCCAAGGATCCGCCCCACGATGCCCGCCCGCGAAATCACCATCATCAACAAGCTGGGTCTGCATGCCCGGGCGGCAGCCAAGTTCGTCGGTGTGGCCGGCCGCTTCCCCTGCCAGGTGCGGGTCGGTCGCGCCCCGGACAAGCTGGTGGATGGCAAGAGCATCATGGCGGTGATGATGCTGGCAGCAGGCAAAGGCACCCAGGTGCACCTGCATACCGAAGGCGAGCAGGACAGCGACGCCATGGACGCACTGGTCGAGCTGATCAACAACTTCTTTGACGAAGGCGAATAGCCCACCCACACACCTGCGCTTGCATCAGGACATCGCGGTATCCATCACCATCATCAGACAGAAACCTGTACACAGCCCCAGGCTGGCCAGACGATGATGGCCGTTGCTGCGCGATTCTGGAATGATTTCCTGGGTGACCACCAGCAACATCGCCCCCGCTGCACAGGCCAGCCCCAGCGGCAGCAGCAGTTCGGCAACATTCACCAGCCAGGCACAGATCAACGCCGCCAGCGGCTCGACCAAGCCTGAGGCTGCGCCGATCAGGAAGGCCTTGAAGCGCGGCATGCCCGCCCCTGCCAGCACCAGCGCGATCACCAGCCCCTCAGGCACATCCTGCAAGGCAATGCCCATGGCCAGGCTGTCGGCGTCGGCCATTCCACCCCCGGCCGACACACCAATGGCCATACCTTCGGGGATGTTGTGGGCAATGATGGCAATCACGAAAAGCCAGATGCGCGCTGCAATCACCGGTTGGTTTACCGTGCCCACCAGCGCTTCCGGCGAAGCCCAGGAAACCTTGAGGTCGACCAGGAACAGGCACAACGCCCCGAACATCAGGCCAAAACTGACCAGGCCACCTGCCCCCCAAGGGCTGAAGCCAATAGACTGAGCCGCCGCCAGGCCCGGCATGATCAGGGAAAACGCGGTGGCCGCCAGCATCACGCCAGCACCGAAGCCCAATAGCGTATCCGCCAGCGCCACCGGCATATTGCGAATGACCAGTACCGGTACTGCGCCCAGTGCCGTACCCAGTGCGCACAAAGCACCGCCCTCCAGGGCGCGCAGCATGCGCGGGTCGAGGTCTAGCCAGGCGAGGCCCCGCGCCACCAATAACGCGGCGCCAGCCAGCAAAAGCAAAGTCCCAAGCGCCAGGCGGAACAGGCGCACACTGCTGACAGACATCACCTCAGAGCGCATACCGGTCCGACTCACTTCAGGGCTTCAAGGTAACGACGTTCAACTTCCACCCAGTCAATGACGTTGTAGAAGGCACCGATGTATTCCGGGCGACGATTCTGGTACTTGAGGTAGTACGCGTGCTCCCACACGTCCAGGCCGAGGATCGGCGTATTGCCGTGCATCAGCGGGCTGTCCTGGTTGCCGCTACTCTCCACCATCAAGGTTTTTTGCGGCGTCACGCTGAGCCAGGCCCAACCGCTGCCGAAGCGGGTCAACGCGGCTTTGGTGAAAGCCTCCTTGAAAGCCTCGAAGCCGCCAAGTTGTGCAGTGACGGCTTGCGCCAGTTGGCCCACAGGCTCGCCACCGCCCTGAGGCGACATGACAGTCCAGAACAGGCTGTGGTTGGCGTGACCACCGCCGTGGTTGGTCACGGCGCCACGCAGGTTTTCCGGCAGTTGCTTGACGGCAGCGACCAGTTTTTCCACCGGCCATTCGGCCCACTCGGTACCTTCGAGGGCGGCATTGAGGCCGTTCACGTAAGTCTGGTGATGCTTGGTGTGGTGGATTTCCATTGTCTGGGCATCAATGTGTGGTTCCAGCGCATCGTAGGCGTATGGCAATGCAGGCAAGGTATGGGGCATGTCAGTGAATTCCGTAGGCATGGGTTCTGGGTGTTACATCCGGCTGGGCAGCGAGCTCGCTGGCCCCGGCGCTGTGGCGGTTGAGCAAGCGCTCGGTACGCGGGTACTGGCCATACTCGGCAATGAAACTCAGCAGCTCGGTGTAAGTGCGCGCACTGTGGCGCAAGGCGGCATCACGCAGCGCCTGAGGCAGGCGCACTTCCTGGCAGGCCTGCAGCAGTCGCTGGTGAGCAGCGCACAGGTAGTCGGCGCTTTCATGCGGCTGGTCAAGGCGCAGGTGCAGGTCAGCCAGGTTGTGGTGGGCGATGACGAATGCAGCCACCGCTTCGTCCACGTCATGCCAGCGCTCGAACAGCACCTGGGCCAACGCCAAGGCTTGCAGGTAGTGTTCCCGGGCGTCCACCAGCTCGCCTTGTTCGAATAGGCGGTTGGCGGTTTCCGTGGTGCGTTTCCAGTGCTGCATGGCTGTCTCCTGGGCGGTGACGCAGTGTCAGATACCGCCGGCGGTGAGCTTTTCCGGGTCCAGCAGCGCTTCGAGCTGGTCGCGGGACAGGTCGGTGTGCTCCAGCGCAACATCGATGATTGGGCGACCTTGCTTGTAGGCGGTCTTGGCGATTTCGGCGGCTTTGAGGTAGCCGATGATCGGATTCAATGCAGTGACCAGGATCGGGTTGCGCGCAAGGGCTTCCTTGAGTTTGTCTTCGTTGACCTTGAAGGTGGCGATGGCTTTGTCGGCCAGCAAGCGGCTGACGTTGGCCATCAGTTCGATGCTTTCCAGCAGGTTACGGGCGATCACCGGCAGCATCACGTTCAACTCGAAGTTACCGGACTGGCCGGCGACGGCGATGGTCGCGTCGTTGCCAATCACTTGGGCGCAGACCATGGCAGTGGCCTCCGGGATCACCGGGTTGACCTTGCCTGGCATGATCGAAGAGCCCGGCTGCAGAGCTTGCAGCTCGATTTCGCCCAGACCGGCCAGCGGGCCGGAGTTCATCCAGCGCAGATCGTTGGCGATTTTCATCAACGCCACAGCGGTGGTCTTGAGCTGGCCAGACAACGCCACGGCAGTGTCCTGCGAGCCGATCAGGGCGAACAGGTTCTGGCCGGGCGTGAACTCGACCTTGGTCAGGCCACTGAGCTGGCGAGCGAAACCGACCGCGAACTGTGGATGGGCATTGATGCCGGTACCCACGGCAGTTCCGCCCTGGGCCAGCGCCTGCAGGTGCGGCAGCATCGCTTCGATATGCGCCTTGGCAGCATTGATCTGCGCAGCCCAGCCATCCAGCACCTGGCTCATGCGCACGGGCATCGCGTCCATCAGGTGAGTACGACCGGTCTTCACGAATGAATGTACTTGTGCCGACTTGACCTCGATCACCTGTACCAGGTGCGCCAGGGCTGGCAGCAACTGCTCGTGCAGGGCCAGCGCGGCACTGACGTGGATGGTGGTCGGAATGATGTCATTGCTGCTCTGGCCACAGTTGACGTGGTCATTGGCATTGACCGCCTCACCCAGTACATGGGTAGCCAAGGTGGCGATCACCTCATTGGCGTTCATGTTCGAACTGGTGCCAGAGCCTGTCTGGAACACATCCACCGGGAAGTGCTGGATGAAGTCCTCGGCCAGCAGTTGCTCGACAGCCTTGACGATAGCCTGGCCCTGCCCGGCAGACAGTTGCTCCAGTTCGACGTTGGCCTTGGCCGCAGCGGCCTTGGCCAGCAACAAGGCACGAATGAACTGGGCCGGCATACGCTGGCCGCTGATCGGGAAGTTGTCGACCGCGCGCTGGGTCTGGGCGCCGTAGAGGGCCTGGGCCGGCACCTGCAGCTCACCCATGCTGTCACGCTCGATACGGGTATCACTCATCATCAAATCCTTGCATCAGTTCATCGGGAGAAATCGAAGGCAGCAGACGGCAATTGGCCAACTGCAGGGCGTAGGGTTGCCAGCGTTGGTTCTGTTCCTGGCGGTCGAGGTTGCGCAGGTCCAGCAGAGGGCGCCACGCCTGATCCAGGCACAGGCAACGCCAATGCCAGGGGAGCATGCGATCGCAGGCGGTATCCAGCAGCAGGCGAAACGCTGTCAGCGCCACCGTCCATGGCGAGGTTTCGGTGCAACACACCAGATAGCGGCCTTCGGCCAGGTAATGCTCGATCAGGCGCGGCTCGTCGGGGTCGAGCGCACAGCGAATGCGCCGGCTGAGCCAGCGCCAGTTTTCCAGGTAGGGCAGTTCGCGGAGGACGGATTTCATGAACATCATCGCCGGGTTACTGGATAATGATATTCATTATTAAGTGATAAACAGAATCACTTCAAGAAAAAGGTGATGAAATAAAAACCCGGCGCGAGGGCCGGGTCTTCGGATTTGCAGAGAAAGGTGTAGTGTGTGCCGGCCTCTTCGCGGGTAAACCCGCTCCTACAACGGCCGGTGTCCAACCCCGATGTGCGTCCACTACCGTGTAGGAGCGGATTGATCCGCGAAAGGGCCGGCGCAGGCTAAAGATCAGCTACCAGCAACGGTCATCCGCTCGATCAGCACCGAGCCCGTATGAATGTTGCTACGGGTTTCAAGATCGCTGCCAATCGCGACAATCTGCTGGAACATGTCCTTCATGTTTCCGGCGATGGTGACTTCCTGCACGGCATGCTGAATCTCGCCATTCTCGACCCAGAACCCCGCCGCACCGCGGGAATAGTCCCCCGTCACCATGTTCAAGCCATGCCCCATCAGTTCGGTCACCAGCAGCCCGCGCCCCATGCGGCGAATCAGCGCGGCCTGATCTTCGACACCGTGGCTGACGAACAGGTTGTGCACGCCACCGGAATTGGCAGTACTCGGCAAACCCAGCTTGCGCCCGGAGTAGGTGCCCAGCAAGTACGACACCAGCTCGCCTTTTTCGACAAAAGGTTTGGCATAGGTGGCCAGGCCATCACCGTCGAACGCAGCACTGCCCAACGCACGCGGAATATGCGGGCGCTCGTCGAGGGTCAGCCAGGAAGGGAACAGGCGCTGGCCAATGGTACCCTCCAGGAACGACGACTTGCGGTAGAGGTTGCCGCCGGAAATGGCCGACAGGAAGCTACCGAACAGGCCACCGGCCAATTCGGCCGAGAACAGCACCGGTACCTCGCAAGTCGGCACCGGCCGGGCGCCAAGGCGGTTGGCGGCACGCTGGGCAGCGCGCACGCCGATGCTGCGCGGGTCGGCCAGCAGGTTGCCTTGGCGGTTCACGTCGTACCAGTAGTCACGCTGCATCTGCCCGTCGCCTTCGGCAATCATCACGCAGCTCAGACTGTGCCGGGTCGAGGCGTAACCACCGATGAATCCATGGCTGTTGCCATACACGCGGCAGCCCTGGTGGGTATTGAGGGTGGTGCCATCGGCGTTGAGGATGCGCGGGTCGGCGTCGAAGGCCGCGGCCTCGCAGGCCAAGGCCATTTCAATGGCCTTCTCGGGCTCGATATCCCAGTCGTGGTACAGGTCCAGATCAGGGATTTCACGCGCCATCAGTGCCGCGTCGGCCAAGCCCGAGCATTCATCCTCGGAGGTGTGCCTGGCAATTGCCAGCGCTGCGGCGACGGTCTCGCGGATCGCCTCCGGGCCACTGGCCGAGGTGCTGGCCGAACCTTTACGCTGGCCAGCATAGAGGGTGATACCAAAGCCCTGGTCGCGGTTGAACTCGACCGTTTCGACCTCACGCTGGCGTACGGTGGTGGACAGCCCCTGCTCCAGCGACACCGCCACTTCGCAGGCACTGGCCCCCTGACGACGCGCCTCGGCGATGATCGCCTCGACCTGTTCCTGCAATGCTGGCAGGTCTCTCGGACCTACGCTCTGGACTGCACTCATGGTTCTCTCCACTCAAATTCTGCGTACGGCTTGGGGTCATTCTACGACCGGGCCGGACAAGCGGCCCCCGACTGGTTATCATGGCGGCGATTTCTAGCGGACTGCCACCATGGTTGATTCAAACGACGACGCCTTCGACGGCGAAAAAAGCAAAACCCAGATCAAGCGCGAACTGCATGCGCTGGTCGAACTCGGCGAGCGGCTTACCACGCTCAAGGCCGATACCTTGGCGCGCCTGCCATTGACCGACGAGCTGCGCAAGGCACTGGCCGAGGCCAGCAAGCACACCGCTCATGGCGCCCGTAAACGCCACATGTCGTTCGTCGGCAAGCTCATGCGCGTGCAAGACCTCGATGCCATCCACGCCTTGCTCGAGCAGATGGACAGCTCGACTCGCCAGTACAACGAACGCTTCCACAGTTTGGAGCGCTGGCGTGACCGGTTGATCGACGGTAACGACGAAGACCTCGAGCGCTTCGTCAACGAGTACCCCGACACCGACCGCCAGCAACTGCGCTCGCTGGTGCGCCATGCCCAGCACGAGAAGGCGCGGAACAAGCCGCCTGCCGCCGCGCGCAAGGTGTTCAAGTACATTCGCGACCTCGACGAGTTGCAACGCGGGCTACGCTGACAGGCTGGGCCCCTGTGAGAGCGGGCATGCCCGCTCCCACAACGACTCCCGAAGCCATCAAGCGCCCGTACCGCCTACGGTAATCGCATCCAGCTTCAAGGTAGGTTGCCCCACCCCGACCGGCACCGACTGCCCGTCCTTGCCGCACGTCCCTACCCCGCTGTCCAGTGCCAGGTCGTTACCGACCATCGAAACCCGGCTCATCGCCTCGGGACCATTACCGATCAAGGTTGCGCCCTTCACCGGCGCGGTAATCTTGCCGTCCTCGATCAGATAGGCCTCACTGGTGGAGAACACGAACTTGCCGCTGGTGATATCCACCTGCCCACCACCGAGATTGGCGCAGTAGATCCCCTTCTTCACCGACGCGATGATCTCCTGCGGGTCGCTTTCGCCGGCACGCATGTAGGTGTTGGTCATGCGTGGCATCGGCAGGTGCGCGTAAGATTCACGGCGGCCGTTGCCGGTCACTGCCATGCCCATCAGGCGCGCGTTCAGCTTGTCCTGCATGTAGCCCTTGAGCACACCATTCTCGATCAGCGTGGTGCATTCGGTCGGGGTGCCTTCGTCGTCCACGCTCAGAGAACCACGGCGGCCTTCAAGGGTGCCATCGTCAACGATGGTGCACAGGCTCGACGCCACTTTCTCGCCAATGCGGCCGCTGAATGCCGAACTGCCCTTGCGGTTGAAGTCGCCTTCCAGGCCATGGCCAACAGCCTCGTGCAACAGCACGCCCGACCAGCCCGGGCCCAACACCACCGGCAAGGTACCGGCCGGCGCCGGGATCGCTTCCAGGTTCACCAGGGCCTGGCGCAGAGCCTCGCGGGCATAGCCCATCACCCGCTCTTCGGTGAAGAAGCGGTAATCGGTACGCCCGCCACCGCCCTGCCCACCGCGTTCGCGACGGCCATTCTGCTCGACGATGACGCTGACATTGAAGCGCACCAGCGGACGTACGTCGGCGGCCAGGCTGCCATCGGCCGCAGCAATCAGAATACGCTCCCAAACCCCAGCCATGCTCACGCTGACCTGCTGAATGCGCGGGTCCAGGGCACGGGTGGCGGCATCGACACGTTTAAGCAACTCGACCTTTTCGGCACGACTGAGCACGTCCAGCGGGTTGTCCGCGGCATACAGGGCGGCCACCTCCTGGCTGCGGAAGGCTTGCACCGTGCCGTTCTGCCCGGCACGGGAAATCGAACGGGCAGCACGGGCTGCCGAGGTCAGCGCTTCAAGGTTGATCGCGTTGCTGTAGGCGAAGCCGGTTTTTTCGCCGGACTGGGCACGCACGCCCACGCCCTGGTCGAGGTTGAAGCTGCCCTCTTTGACGATGCCGTCTTCCAGCGCCCAGGTTTCCGAGATCTGGCCCTGGAAATACAGGTCGGCGGCGTCGATGCCGGGGCCAGCCAACTCACCCAGCACGCTCTGCAGGCTGTCCAGGGTCAAGCCGCCTGGGGCCAGGAGCTGCTCGCTGACGGTGGATAACATCTGGCTCATAGTCACTCCGAGGTGTGCGCAGGCCGCAACGCGCCCTGCGAAAAAAAGCGCCGGTGCGATACCACCGGCATGCGCGCCCGAATGGACGCTTGTTCTTCAATGTCGCGCTCGGCAAGCAGTACCGCTTCACCTTGCGCCTGTTCTGCGAGAATGCGCCCCCAAGGGTCGACGATCGCCGCATGACCATGGGTTTCCCGTGGACCGGGGTGGGCGCCGCCCTGTGCCGCAGCCAGCAGGTAACACTGGGTTTCGATGGCCCGGGCACGCACCAGCACCTCCCAGTGTGCTGCGCCGGTCACTGCAGTAAAAGCTGCCGGTGCGGTGATCAGCTCCGCGCCGGCAGCGCGCAGCGCGCTGTACAGTTCGGGAAAGCGCAGGTCGTAACACACGCTCAGCCCCAGCCGCCCGACCGGCGTATCAGCCACCACTACCTGAGCACCCTGTGCGTAGTCATCCGACTCGCGGTAACGGCCCCGGTTGTCGGCTACGTCCACGTCAAACAGGTGCAGCTTGTCATACCGTGCCGCCACCTCGCCGTGTTCATCGATCAGCAACGAGCACGCATGGGCCTTGGCATCGGGCTGGCCGGCCGGTGGCAAGGGCAAAGTACCGGCAACAATCCATAACTTGAGGTCGCGGGCGGTGCGTTTCAACCATGGCAGAATGGGCCCTTGCCCCAAAGCCTCGGCACGGCCGATGGCAGCAGCGTCCTTGCGCCCCATGGCGGCAAAGTTCTCTGGCAGCACCGCCAACCGCGCGCCGCCCAACGCGGCCTGCTCCAACAGGGCACCGGCACGCTGCAGGTTGGCCTGCACGTCGTCCTGGCTGACCATCTGGATTACCGCTGCCTTCATGGGTACTCCTAGCGGGATTTCTCGAAAGGTTTCACAAATGTGATTCTAGGCTCTTTCCACGGCCCTTCGACACGGTAGTGCACGCTGGCAAAGCGTGACACGCGGTCACCGATCAGCCGATCGACCAGGAACAGCGCACCGCCCACAGCCGGCGCGCCGACGATCAACGCTGCCAGCGGCAGGTTGTTGGTCACCGGCAGGCTCACCTGCAAGTCAGCATCGACCCGGTCGCTGACCATGTCCAGCGTGCCGTCGAGCTCGAAGTTGCTCGACGGGCCGGTCACGGTAATCGGATTGCGGGTCACGTACACGCCACTACTGGCCACCAGCAAGCCCTTGACCCGGTCATAGGCCAGGCCCTTGTCAAACAGGTCGGAAAAGTCCAGACGCAGGCGCCGGCCAATCGAGTTGAAGTTGAGCAGGCCGAACACCCGCAGTGCTTGTGCGCTGCCTTCGACCTCGACGAACTGGCCGCTGCGCAGCGCCGCATCCATGCTGCCCGAGAAGCGTTTCAGGCCCACCGCGGCGGGCGAGCCCGGCCAGCGGCCATCCACATCCAGGCGGAAGTCGCGGCTGGTCACAGTCGGGGCAAAGCCCCAGGCCTTGAGCACATCCGCCAGATTCTTGCCGTCAAGGCGCCCTTTGTACCAACTGCTGGTTTTGCCCGTTTCACCTTCCCAGCCACCGCCGCCATCGATGCGCAACCCCTTCAGATCGAGGTCGATATCACTGGCTTTAACGCCACGTGCGGTCGGCCGCAGCTTGATCGAGGCGCTGCCGTAAAGATCGTCACCGCGATAGAGCTTGTCGATGCTCAGGTCCAGTGCCGGGACTTTGCGCGGATCGAACGAGGCCAGCGGGTCGGGGCCGTCTTCAGCCTGCTGCTCAGCGGCGCTGGCGGCAGGCAGGCGTAAGGTCTGCATGCGCACGGCCATGGGCACGCCCTTGGCATCCGGAACGCGTGCGTTACCGATGACTTCCTTGCTGTCGAGGCGCAAATCCCAGGCCGGGCCGGCCCGGGCCAGGCGAACCACGGCCTGGTTCAGATCCATGCCGAAGGCTTTCAACTGGCCTATGCTCAGGTCGACGCTTTGCAAGTTCTGCCGCGCGCTGCCACCCGGGTCGTCGCCAGCCAGCCGGGCAGCCTGTTCCTGCCAGGGGGCCAGGTCCAGCGTCTCCAGTCGCCCGCGCACCCTCAGCCCTTGGCTGGCAGGTACCCGGGCGTCGCCTGTGCCCAGCACTAGCTCGCCACGGCCCTGAGTCAACTTCTCGGCCGGTGCGGCATAGGCGAAGCGGGCAAGGTCGGCGTAGGCGGCATCGAATTGCCGCTCCGGTCCCTGAAGGCTCATGTCGAAACGGCTGTCACGGGTATCTGCCGCCGCTTTGCCAAACGGAGCCGGCAGGTCGATGGCCAGGCCCTTGAGGCTGGAAGTGACACTCAGGTGGTTGTCCCGGCTCCCCAGACTGAGTTGCAACTGATACGGCAGGTCACCGGATGCCGGCAAAGCCTGGTTGAATTGCAGCCAGTCAGTCAGCGTCTTGAGCGATACCTGGCCATTGGCATTGATGCGGGTCTGCATCTGCCCAGCCTGACCTTCAGCGGTTATTCGAGCCGTTACCGGCTTGCCGAAGGCCTGTAGGCTGATGCCTTTGCCACTCAGGCCCTTGTCGAAATCGAAGCTGAAGTCTCCCTTCAGGCGGCTCAACTCCAGGCTGGGCGGAGCAACTTTCAGGCGCGCATCGCTGGTGGCGAAGTCCACCTGCACTTTTGGGCGCAGCCCATGGGCCAGCGGGATATCGAGCTTGACCTTGCCCTTCAGCGGCCCCTCACCTTCCCAGCCGGCGAAAATTTCACCAGTGCCGATGGGCGCCTCCTTGAGAATCTTCAGGCCATCACCCAGGCTACCGTCGAAGTCGCCGTCCAGGTAAAGGTGACTGTGCTGGTCACCGTCGACATGCGGGATATCCACTGTTACATCACTGACCTTGGTGTCGAGCAGCACGCCTCGCCGGGCCAAGATGCGCACGCCACTGTCCTCGATGAACACATCGCCATCCACATGCTGCACCTGTGGCCAACCGGGCTGGAAGTCCAGGGCGGCGTCATGCACCTTGAAGAACAGGCTGATGCTGCGCGCCTCCGGCGCTGCGCCATGGTTCAGCGAGCCCTGATACTGGAAGTAGCCCTGGTCCACAGCACCTTTGATGATCGCGCTGCGCAGCCATTCGTCGAGGGCCGGGCTGAGCACTTCGGGCAGATACTTGGCGGTATAGCGGCCATCGCCTTCGGTCAGGCCGACGCGCAGGTCCATGTAGTCCTCGCGGCCTTCCTCGAAGAACAGGCGAATCAGGAAGTCGCCGGCGATCTTGCCCTCTTCGCCCAGCACCTTGAGATAGGGCGCAATCAGGGTGAAACCGTCTTTGTCCAAGGTCCAGGTCAGGCGCGCATTCGCCTTCTGGTAGTGCCAGGGCTTGGCGAAGATCGGGTACAGATGCAGCATGAACGCATCGGTATCCAGGCGCAGCTCGCCGTGGCCCAGGTCACCGTTGATGCTGCCACTGACGTTACCGGCCGCCGGAGCGTTGTAATAAGCATCGAAGCCTACCTTCTCCAGGTTGGCCGCGAACTGCAGGCGCTGGTCACCCTCGGCCTTGGGCCTGACCTCGAGGCGCACATTGCGCAACGCACCGGTCACCTTCAAGCCATCGACCACATCCTTCACCTTGTCCGGCAATGGTGCCAGGGCGTCGATCAGCGGAGTCAGCGGAGTGAGGTCGAGGCGGTCGGCCTGTAACTGCCAGCTTTCATCGGCTGCGTTCTGGCCAGGGCGCTGCTGCAACTGCAGGTGAGACTCCCAGCGGGCCTTGCCGAGGTCCATGGCCAACGAGTCGACGACCACATCGAAGCCTTGCTCCCGGCGCTGGAACCAGGCGCCCAAAGCGAGGTTATTCAGGTCGGCAGCCTTGCGCCCGGCATAGGCCCCCTGCAGCCTGGGTGCATTGAGCCTTACGACGGCCCGTTGCAACTGCCCCTTGCCCCAGCCGATCCAGAACTCACCGCCCGCCCGCAGGGTATCCGCATGCCACTGCCCCAACACCCTGGGTGGCAACCAATGTGCCCAGTCACTTTGCGGCAGGCTCACATAGGCTTGTACCTCGCCATCACGCCAAGCCTCGGCCGACATACGGCTGTTCAGGCTCAGCGCCAGGGGCTGGCCATCAGGCAGGGTCGCGCGCAAGTCCAATGCCTGACGTGTGGCACCGGCCTGCAGGCCAGCACTCACATAAGTCAGGGTCAGCGGGTCGCGCTGCCAGGGGTGCAGGGTGACCAGACTGTCGAATACATCGATGCGCCCCAACTGCCGCAGGCGCTGCAGCAAGTCGGCAGGGTCCAGCGGCGCGTCGTCCTTCTTCGGCAGGCCCTCCAGGCTCCAGGCGCCCCGCTCGTTCTCGCGAAGGATCAGTTGCAGCCCGCCCAGCTGAATGCGCGCCAGGCGCACTTCACGGGCGGTGAGGCTGGCCCAGATGTCGGGCACTACCATGACGTCGTCAAGCCGCAGCGCCTTGGTGCCTTCGCCCAGTTGCAGGTCGCGCACCCGCAGCACGGGGGCCAACCCGCTCCAGTGCCCTTCCAGGGCACCGACATGCACGGGCAGGCCCAGCGCCTGCTCGGCCTTGCTTTCTAAGTCGGCACGGTACTCGGCGACCAGCGGCACCAGTTCACGGCCAAGGCTGACATACAGCGCCACCAATACGGCCAGCAGGGCACAAATGCCCAACCCCCAGCGGGTCAGAGCGACAAGAACGCGGTTCAGACGTCCCATGGCCATGGCCCTCCAAGTCGTTTATCCATGATGGCCCGTAGTGCCGGTTTTACCAGCCCGACGATACCGTGGCGTGTTTCAGAAGGCCTCAGAGCAGCACCACGTCGTACTGTTCCTGCGAATACATCGACTCGACCTGGAAGCGAATGGTTCGACCGATGAAGGCTTCCAGTTCCGCCACGTTGCCTGACTCCTCATCCAGCAGGCGGTCGACCACCTTCTGGTTGGCCAGCACACGGTAGCCTTCGGCCTGATAGGCGCGGGCCTCACGCAGGATCTCGCGGAATATTTCGTAGCAGATGGTCTCGGGCGTTTTCAGCTTGCCGCGGCCCTGACAGGCCAGGCACGGCTCGCACAGCACCTGCTCCAGGCTTTCCCGCGTGCGCTTGCGGGTCATCTGCACCAGGCCCAGTTCGGTGATGCCGATGATGTTGGTCTTGGCGTGATCGCGCTCCAGCTGTTTTTCCAGGGTACGCAGAACCTGGCGCTGGTGATCTTCGTCTTCCATGTCGATGAAGTCGATGATGATGATGCCGCCAATGTTGCGTAGGCGCAGTTGCCTGGCGATGGCGGTAGCGGCCTCGAGGTTGGTCTTGAAGATGGTTTCTTCGAGGTTGCGATGGCCGACGAAAGCCCCGGTGTTGACGTCGATGGTGGTCATCGCTTCGGCCGGGTCGACCACCAGGTAACCGCCGGACTTCAACGGCACCTTGCGCTCCAGGGCCCGCTGGATCTCGTCTTCGACGCCGTACAGGTCAAAGATAGGGCGCTCGCCCGGGTAATGTTCGAGGCGGTCGGCTATTTCCGGCATCAGCTCGCCGACGAACTGCGTGGTCTTCTGGAAGGTTTCCCGCGAGTCGATGCGGATCTTCTCGATCTTCGGGTTGACCAGGTCACGCAGGGTACGCAGGGCCAGGCCAAGGTCTTCATAAATGACCGTGGGCGCGCCACAGGTCTTGATCTGGGTGCCAATCTGCTCCCACAGGCGGCGCAGGTAGCGAATGTCCTGCAAGATCTCCTCGGCACGCGCGCCTTCGGCGGCGGTGCGCAGGATGAAGCCGCCGGCATCCTTGATGTTCTCGCTATCCATGCAGTCGCTGACCACCTGTTTGAGGCGATCACGCTCGGCTTCGTCCTCGATTTTCAGCGAGATACCGACATGACTGCTGCGTGGCATGTACACCAGGTAGCGCGACGGAATCGATAGCTGGGTGGTCAGGCGCGCCCCCTTGGTGCCGATCGGGTCCTTGGTCACCTGCACCACCAGAGCCTGGCCTTCATGTACCAGTGCGGTGATGTTCTCTACCGCCGAGCCTTCACGCTGGGAGATCTCCGAGGCATGGATAAATGCAGCGCGCTCAAGGCCGATGTCGACGAAGGCCGCCTGCATGCCTGGCAGCACACGCACCACCTTGCCCTTGTAGATATTGCCGACGATGCCACGGCGCTGGGTGCGCTCGACGTGCACTTCCTGCAGCACCCCGTTTTCCACCACCGCCACACGTGACTCCATCGGGGTGATGTTGATCAGGATCTCTTCACTCATGGCAGGCTCTCGTCAAAGGTTCTTTCTTATGATGGATGGCGTATGCACTGCTGGCTACTGCGGGTTTGTTACCTCTGGCGTATGCGCGAGCGATTGCCAGCAGGCGATGCCGAACTGGCCAAGCAAATCGGCCGTTTCACAGAGCGGCAAGCCGACCACCGCCGAGTAGCTGCCGGAAAGGCCGGTGACGAAAACCGCACCCAGCCCCTGCACGGCATAGCTGCCAGCCTTGTCTGCTGGCTCGCCGCTGGCCCAATAGCGTTGCGCTTCATCGGTGCCGATGGCGCGAAAGCGCACCTTGCTGGTAACGCAAAAACTGTGCACCCGCTGGCCATCGTCCAGAGCGACAGCGGTCAGCACCTGATGCTCACGGCCTGACAGGTCAGCCAGCATGGCCAAGGCATCTTCGCGGTTTTCCGGCTTGCCGAGAATACGACCATCGAGTACCACTGCGGTGTCAGCGCCGAGCACTACAGCCGGGCCATCGATGCTGGCCAGGCCGGCGGCAGCCTTTGCCCGGGCCAGGCGTTCGACGTAGGCAGGGGCGCTTTCGCTGGGTAGCGGAGTTTCATCGACGGGGGCACTGATGACGATGAACGGCACGCCGATCTGCGTCAGCAGTTCACGACGACGGGGCGAGCCGGAAGCCAGGTATAACGGGGTCATTCAGACATCTCCCTGTCAGCGGCGCGTTGCCGTCAGTTGATATGCAAGCGTCGACGCAGGTCGCGCAAGGCAAAGCTGATCCACGGCCAGAGCAAGGCACTGATCACCGCCGACCAGACCAGCGCCAGGGTGGGTAGGCGGTTGCCGGTCAGTGCGCTGAGCCACAACTGGATCAACTGGGCGATACCAAAGATCACCAGAATGACCAGGCTTTGCTGCCACATGGGGAACATGCGCAGACGCTGCTGCAGGGACAGCACCAGAAAGGTGATGAAGGTAAGAACCAGCGCATTCTGCCCCAACAGGGTGCCATACAGCACGTCCTCGGCCAGGCCCAACACGAACGCCGTGGTCATGCCGACTTTGTTCGGCACGGCAAGGGTCCAGAACGACACCAGCAAGGCCAGCCACATGGGCCGGAACACCTCCATGAACTGCGGCATGGGGGAAACGCTGAGCAGCAGGCCGATGGCGAAAGTAAGCCAGATGATCCAGCCGTTATTGCGGCGTGATGCAGCCATCATTGCCTCCGGAGTTGAGCGGGTGCAGCCGGCGTGGCAGGTGCAGCAGACGGGACTGCTGGCTGCGCGACCGGAGTGGCCGGTGCTGCCGGTGTGACCGACGCGGCAGGCGTGCCAGCGGCGGGTGCGACCTGATCACTGGTAGCGGTCGGATGGCCAGCAGGTGCAGCGCCCTTGCGATCAGCCTCTTCCTGGGCAATGGCGGCATCGGTGGCGCGCTGCTCCGGGCTACGTCGGTCACTGAACACCAGCAGCATATAGCGGCTGCGGTTGAGTGCAGCGGTAGGGATGGCACGAACGATGGCAAAGGGCTGGCCGGAATCGTGGATCACTTCGTTGACCGTGGCCACCGGGTAGCCGGCAGGAAAGCGCTGCCCCATGCCGGAACTGACCAGCAGGTCGCCTTCCTTGATGTCGGCAGTGTCGGCCACATGGCGCAACTCCAGGCGTTCCGGGTTGCCAGTGCCGCTGGCGATGGCACGCAGACCGTTGCGGTTGACCTGCACCGGAATGCTGTGGGTGGTATCGGTCAGCAACAGTACCCGCGCGGTGTAGGGCATCAACTCTACGACCTGGCCCATCAGGCCGCGGGCATCGAGCACCGGCTGGCCCAGGAACACACCATCACGCTCACCCTTGTTGATCAGAATGCGGTGGGTAAACGGGTTGGGGTCGACACCGATCAGCTCGGCCACTTCAACCTTTTCGTTGACCAGCGCCGAAGAGTTGAGCAACTCGCGCAGCCGCACGTTCTGCTCGGTCAGGGCTGCCAGCTTCTGCAGGCGCCCCTGCAGCAGCAGGGCTTCGGTCTTGAGCTTCTCGTTTTCGGCAATCAGCTCGGTGCGGCTACCGAACTGGCCGGCCACACCTTGCCAGGCACGCTGCGGCAAATCGGTGATCCAGTACGATTCCATCAGCACCAGGCCCATCTGGCTGCGCACGGGTTTGAGCACGTCGAAGCGCGCGTCGACAACCATCAACGCGACCGACATCACCACAAGAACGAGGAGGCGAACGCCCAGCGAAGGGCCCTTGGAGAAAAGCGGTTTAATGGGCCGTTCCTCGTGGACGACTCAGGAGGTCATTGGACATGGAACAACGCACCAGCCTGGTTGCGGGTTGACGGATACGGTGCCCCAAACGGGCACCAGCGCAGCACATACAGGTAGCACTGTGTGTACTACCTGTAAACCGGGCGCTCGTGAACAGCGAGCGGGATCACTCGCTGGAGAGCAGGTCCATCGCGTGCTTGTCCATCATTTCCAGGGCGCGACCGCCGCCACGGGCGACGCAGGTCAGCGGGTCCTCGGCAACGATTACCGGCAGGCCGGTTTCCTGGGCCAGCAGTTTGTCGAGGTCACGCAGCAGCGCACCACCACCGGTCAGCACCAGGCCGCGCTCGGCGATGTCCGAAGCAAGCTCGGGCGGCGATTGCTCGAGGGCGCTCTTGACCGCCTGGACGATGGTCGCCAGCGATTCCTGCAGCGCTTCGAGCACTTCGTTGGAGTTCAGGGTGAAGGCACGCGGCACACCTTCGGCCAGGTTGCGGCCACGCACGTCGACTTCACGTACTTCACCACCTGGGTAGGCAGTACCGATTTCCTGCTTGATACGCTCGGCGGTGGATTCGCCGATCAAGCTGCCGTAGTTGCGGCGCACGTAGGTCACGATGGCTTCATCGAAGCGGTCACCGCCCACACGGACGGACTCGGCATAGACCACGCCGTTCAGCGAGATCAGGGCGATTTCAGTGGTACCACCACCGATATCGACGACCATCGAACCGCGGGCCTCTTCAACCGGCAGGCCTGCACCGATGGCAGCGGCCATCGGCTCTTCGATCAGGAACACTTCACGGGCCCCCGCACCGAGGGCCGACTCGCGGATGGCGCGGCGCTCTACCTGGGTCGACTTGCACGGCACGCAGATCAGCACGCGCGGGCTTGGCTGCAGGAAGCTGTTCTCGTGAACCTTGTTGATAAAATATTGCAACATTTTTTCGCAGACGCTGAAGTCGGCGATGACGCCGTCCTTCATCGGACGAATGGCTGCAATGTTGCCAGGCGTACGGCCCAGCATGCGTTTGGCTTCGGTACCGACGGCGACGACGCTTTTCTGGTTGCCATGGGTACGGATGGCAACAACCGAGGGTTCATTCAGGACGATACCGCGCTCACGCACGTAAATAAGGGTGTTGGCAGTACCCAGGTCGATCGAAAGATCGCTGGAAAACATGCCACGCAGTTTCTTGAACATGGGAAAGTGACCCTGGGGAAAGCGTGGGTAAAAAAGTGCGGCAAACTCTAACAATGGCAGGGATTTTGGGCAAGGAGCCAATATGTTAAATTGGCTGTTTTTCCGAGCACGCCAGCAGAATTTCGCGGCCGTTAGACCGCCAGAAAGCTGACATGTTCCTCACTGCGGACCCAAATTCCGTTCTTTGTTTCCCTTGGAGATCCTCATGGCGCTTGAACGCTGCGACGTGGAAAAGATCGCCCATCTGGCCCGCCTGGGCCTGAATGATGGCGAACTGCCACGCATTACTGACGCCCTGAACAGCATTCTCGGCCTGGTCGACCAGATGCAAGCGGTCGATACCACTGGCATCGAGCCCCTGGCCCACCCGCTGGAGGCCAGCCAGCGCCTGCGTCCCGACCAAGTCACCGAAAGCAACCAGCGCGACGCCTACCAGGCCATTGCGCCGTCGACCGAAAGCGGTCTGTACCTGGTTCCCAAAGTCATCGAGTAAGGGATAGAGCCTGCCATGCATCAATTGACCCTGGCCGAGATCGCCCGCGGACTCGCCGACAAATCGTTTTCTTCCGAAGAGCTGACCGGCGCGCTACTGGCGCGCATCAAACAGCTCGACCCTCAGATCAACAGCTTCATCAGCATCACCGACGACCTGGCCCTGGGCCAGGCGCGTGCCGCCGATGCCCGTCGCGCCGCTGGCGAAACCGGCGCGCTGCTGGGTGCACCGATCGCCCACAAAGACCTGTTCTGTACCAACGGCGTACGCACCAGCTGCGGCTCGAAGATGCTCGACAACTTCAAGGCGCCCTATGACGCCACCGTGGTCGCCAAGCTGGCCGAAGCCGGCATGGTCACCTTGGGCAAGACCAACATGGACGAGTTCGCCATGGGTTCGGCCAACGAATCCAGCCATTACGGCGCGGTGAAGAACCCGTGGAACCTCGAGCACGTGCCAGGCGGCTCATCCGGTGGTTCGGCCGCTGCAGTGGCCGCGCGCCTGCTGCCCGCCACCACGGGCACCGACACCGGCGGCTCGATCCGCCAGCCCGCGGCACTGACCAACCTCACCGGCCTCAAGCCGACGTACGGTCGTGTGTCACGCTGGGGCATGATCGCCTACGCCTCCAGCCTCGACCAGGGCGGCCCGCTGGCCCGCACCGCCGAAGACTGCGCGCTGCTGCTGCAAGGCATGGCCGGTTTCGACGCCAAGGACTCCACCAGCATCGAAGAGCCGGTGCCGGACTACAGCGCCAACCTGAACGCTTCACTTCAGGGCCTGCGCATCGGCCTGCCGAAAGAGTACTTCGGCGCCGGTCTCGACCCACGCATCGCCGACCTGGTCCAGGCCAGCGTCAAAGAGCTGGAAAAGCTCGGCGCAGTGGTCAAGGAAATCAGCCTGCCGAACATGCAGCATGCCATTCCGGCCTACTACGTGATCGCCCCGGCCGAAGCCTCTTCCAACCTGTCGCGTTTCGACGGCGTACGCTTCGGCTACCGCTGCGAAGAGCCGAAAGACCTCACCGACCTCTACAAGCGCTCACGCGGCGAAGGCTTCGGCGCTGAAGTACAGCGCCGTATCATGGTCGGTACCTACGCCCTGTCGGCCGGCTACTACGACGCCTATTACGTGAAGGCGCAGCAAATCCGCCGCCTGATCAAGAACGACTTCATGGCCGCCTTCAACGATGTCGACCTGATTCTCGGCCCGACCACGCCAAACCCGGCCTGGAAGCTCGGCGCCAAGAGCAGCGACCCGGTTGCCGCCTATCTCGAAGACGTCTACACCATCACCGCCAACCTGGCAGGCCTGCCAGGCCTGTCGATGCCTGCGGGCTTCGTCGACGGCCTGCCGGTCGGCGTACAACTGCTGGCGCCATACTTCCAGGAAGGCCGCCTGCTCAACGTCGCGCACCGCTACCAACAGGTGACCGACTGGCACACCCGCGCCCCCAACGGCTTCTGAGGAATTCACACATGCAATGGGAAGTTGTGATCGGGCTGGAAATTCACACTCAGCTCGCCACCCAGTCGAAGATCTTCTCCGGCAGCGCTACCACCTTTGGCTCCGAGCCGAATA
This sequence comes from Pseudomonas sp. yb_5, assembly GCF_043103865.1. NCBI lineage: Bacteria > Pseudomonadati > Pseudomonadota > Gammaproteobacteria > Pseudomonadales > Pseudomonadaceae > Pseudomonas > Pseudomonas sp. yb_5. Next base: position 64,059 of record NZ_JBICKE010000052.1, on the reverse strand, counting down.
CTCAGGCCAGCCTGGTTGACCTGGGCATGCCCGGCGTACTGCCGGTGCTGAACGAGGAAGCCGTGCGCATGGCGTGCATGTTCGGCCTGGCCATCGATGCCGAGATCGGCAGGCGCAACGTGTTCGCACGCAAGAACTACTTCTACCCGGACCTGCCCAAGGGCTACCAGATCAGCCAGATGGACCTGCCGATCGTCGGCAAGGGCCACCTGGACATCGCACTGGAAGACGGCACCATCAAGCGCATCGGCGTAACCCGCGCGCACCTGGAAGAGGACGCCGGCAAGAGCCTTCACGAAGACTTCAGCGGTTCCACCGGCATCGACCTGAACCGTGCCGGCACCCCGCTGCTGGAAATCGTCTCCGAGCCTGACATGCGCAGCGCCAAGGAAGCCGTCGCCTACGTCAAGGCGATCCACGCGCTGGTGCGCTACCTGGGCATCTGCGACGGCAACATGGCCGAAGGTTCGCTGCGCTGCGACTGCAACGTATCGATCCGCCCGAAAGGCCAGACCGAGTTCGGCACTCGCTGCGAAATCAAGAACGTCAACTCGTTCCGTTTCATCGAGCGCGCGATCAACAGCGAAATCCAGCGCCAGATCGACCTGATCGAAGACGGTGGCAAGGTGGTGCAGGAAACCCGCCTGTACGACCCGAACAAGGACGAAACCCGCTCCATGCGCAGCAAAGAGGAAGCCAACGACTACCGTTACTTCCCCGATCCGGACCTGCTGCCGGTGGTCATCGAGGACAGCTTCCTCGAAACCATCCGCGCCGGCCTGCCGGAGCTGCCACCCCAGAAGGTCGAGCGTTTCCAGAGCCAGTACGGCCTGTCGGCCTACGATGCCAACGTCTTGGCTTCCAGCCGCGAACAGGCGGACTACTTCGAAGAAGTGGTGAAAATCGGGGGTGATGCCAAGCTGGCGGCCAACTGGGTCATGGTCGAACTGGGTAGCCTGCTGAACAAGCTGGGTGTCGAAATCGATCAGGCGCCGGTCAGTGCCGCGCAACTGGGCGGCATGCTGCTGCGCATTCGTGACAACACCATCAGCGGCAAGATTGCCAAGACCGTGTTCGAGGCCATGGCCGCCGGTGAAGGCGATGCCGACAGCATCATCGAGAGCAAAGGCCTGAAGCAGGTTACCGATACAGGTGCGATCGACAAGATGCTCGACGAAATGCTGGCAGCCAATGCCGAGCAGGTCGAACAGTATCGTGCAGCCGATGAGGCCAAGCGCGGCAAGATGTTCGGCTTCTTCGTCGGCCAGGCCATGAAAGCCTCCAAAGGCAAGGCCAACCCGGGGCAGGTGAACCAATTGCTCAAGGCCAAGCTCGAAGGGTGATGATTTTCCCCCTGTAATGCTGCGAGGGCTTCGCCCTCGTTCGCGGCTAAAACCGCTCCTACACAAGCCTGCGCTTTACCTGTAGGGGCGGGTTTACCCGCGAATGGCCGCACCGGAGAGCACCTGACTTGCTAAAACGATCCCTCGGCACTCTCGCCCTGTTTTCTTTCCTGGCCGGTTGCGCCAGCCATGACATCGACCCGCGCGGTTACGACCGGACGGGTACCGCGTCCTATTACGGGTCGCGCCACCACGGCAAACGCACTGCCAGTGGCGAACCATTCAACCAGCACGGCCTTACCGCCGCCCACCGCAGCCTGCCTTTCGGCACGCGAGTACTGGTGACCAACATGGCCAACCAGCGCAGTGTGGTGGTTCGCATCAACGACCGTGGCCCGCACACCCGGGGCCGCCTGATTGACCTGTCTCGCGCAGCAGCAGAAAAAATCGGCATGCTCCGTAGCGGAACAGCGCGCGTCCGGGTACAAGGGCTTAGCGACTGACGCGACAGGAGTCCGACCATTTTCGACCTGGCCACCCTTCCCACTTTTAGCCTGCTGCAAATGGGCGTTGCCCTGCTGTTGCTGGTCGGCGGCGCCGAGCTACTGGTGCGCTCCGCTTTGCGCCTGGCGCAGCGCCTGCACGTTCGCCCGCTGATAATAGGCCTGAGCCTGGTGGCCTTCGGCAGCACCGCGCCACAATTGACCGTAAGCCTGCAGGCTGCCTACCAAGGCGCGCCGGATGTGGCAGTAGGCAGCGTGATCGGCAGCAATATCTTCAACGTACTGGTCATTCTCGGCCTGGCCGCGCTGATCATTCCGCTGCGGGTGTCACGCCAACTGGTGCGTCTGGACATTCCATTGATGATCGTCGCCAGCGGACTGGTGTATGCACTGTCCGCCAATGCCCGCCTGGGCAGGGTTGAAGGGGCACTGCTATTGCTGGGGCTGGCCGGTTACCTGGCAATGCTCTGGCATCAGTCGCGCCACTATGCACGCACCTACCCGGCCCCGGACGCCACCAGGTCCGGGGCCGGGCGCTTCTGGTCAGGTACGCTGTTGCAGGTATTGGTCGGCCTCGGCCTGCTGAGCCTGGCGGGCCACTTGCTGCTGGAAGCTGCCATCGAGGTGGCCACCGACCTGGGCCTGTCCGAGCGCATCATCGGCCTGACGGTGGTCGCCATCTGCACCTCCCTGCCGGAACTGGCCGCTGCGCTGATCGCCGCCTTGCGTGGCGAACGGGAGATCGCCGTGGGCACGGTGATCGGCAGCAACCTGTTCAACCTGCTGGCCGTACTGGGCCTCACCGCACTGATCACCCCGGAGCCACTGTCGATTTCGCCTAACGCGCTATCTTTCGATCTGCCTGTAATGCTCGGCGTTGCCGTCCTGAGCCTGCCAGTGTTCTATTCCGGTTACCGCATCACTCGCGCCGAAGGCCTGGTGTTTCTTTGCCTGTACCTGGCCTACGGCCTGCATGTGGCGGCTTTTACCATGGGTATGCCGCTGGCTGGCCGCCTGGAGCGCTTGATGCTGTTCTATGTACTGCCGGTGCTCGCCACAGTGTTGCTGTACACCACCGTGCGCGCCTGGCGGAGGCAGCATTGAGGGGCATGGAAGGGGCACGCGTCAGGGCCGCCAGACGCATGCCTTTAGGCTTTCATCGCCTGTGAGATCGAGCGCCGCCCGCGCGGCGCTTCGCTTTGGCGCATGCCTCGATATCGCGTCGTACAAACAAGGCGGTCGCGCGCGCCTGGCACAGAACGGACTGGCCCGAAACAAACGTAGGAGCGGGTTTACCCGCGAAGCGCCGCGCGGGCGGCGCTCGATCTCACAGGCGCCGAAAACTTAACGGCATACCCCATACGAACAAACCCGATCAGCCCTTGGCCTGGCGCGCCTTCTTCAACTTGAAGGCAACCCACAGCACAGCGATCCATGCCGGGATCAGCATTACCGAGATGCGAATCGGCGGCGTCAAGTACATCACCACCAGGATCAGCACGATGAATGCCAGGCACAGGTAGTTGGTCAGTGGGTGCCCCAGGCTTTTGTAGAAAGGGGTGATCCCGGCGGCCAGCTTGGCCTGGCGGAACTTCAGATGGGTAATACTGATGCTAGCCCAGTTGATCACCAGCGCAGACACCGCCAACGCCATCAGCAAACCAAAGGCCCCTCCCGGCATCAGGTAATTGATCAGCACGCACAGGCCGGTCGCAAAGGCCGACACGCCCAGCGCGGTCAGCGGCACACCGCTACGGCTTACCTTCAGCAACTGACGCGGCGCATCGCCCTGGCTGGCCAGGCCGAACAGCATCCGGCTATTGGCGTACACACAGCTGTTGTACACCGAGAGCGCAGCCGTCAGCACCACGATATTGAGGATGGTCGCCACCAGGTCGCTGTCCAGTTCGTGGAAGATCATCACGAACGGGCTGCCGCCCTGCACCACCTTCTGCCAAGGGTACAGCGACAACAGCACTGCCAAGGCACCGATGTAAAAAATCAGGATGCGGTACACCACCTGGTTGGTGGCCTTGGGGATGCTCTGGCGCGGGTTGTCGGCTTCGGCAGCCGTGATGCCTACCAACTCCAGGCCACCGAACGAGAACATGATCACCGCCAAGGCCATTACCAGACCAGTGACACCGTTAGGGAAGAAGCCACCGTACTGCCACAGGTTGGCCACGCTGGCATCCGGGCCACCATGGCCGCTGCCCAGCAACCAGGCACCAAAGCCGATCATGCTGACGATGGCGACCACCTTGACCAGGGCGAACCAGAACTCCATCTCGCCATAAACTTTTACCTGGGTCAGGTTGATCAGGTTGATCACCACGAAGAAGATCGCCGCCGTGGCCCAGGTAGGGAAGTCCGGCCACCAGTACTGCACATAGATACCGACCGCCGTCAGCTCGGCCATGCCGACCAGCACGTACACCACCCAGTAATTCCAGCCTGAGACAAAGCCGGCGAACTCGCTCCAGTATTGGTGGGCGAAGTGGCTGAAGCTGCCGGCGACCGGCTCTTCCACCACCATTTCGCCCAGCTGGCGCATGATCAGGAAGGCCATCAGGCCGGCGATGGCGTAGCCCAACAACACGGAGGGGCCGGCCAACTGGATGGTCTGGGCAATGCCCAGGAACAACCCGGTACCGATGGCCCCGCCCAGCGCGATCAGCTGGATATGGCGATTCTTCAGCCCGCGCTGTAACCGCTCGGGCGTGCTCTGGTCTTGCATGAAGTGTCCTTTAGCTCAGTGAGGCAGTGTTGTTGCTGTTATTTGCAGTCAAGGATCTAGATCCATCCGCCCCACTGCAAGATGAAAATACCAATGTTGGTGGTGATCGCCGCCATTAGCGTGGTGATCACGATGATCGACGCGGCCAGTTCATGATTGCCGTTGGCCGCCCTCGCCATCACGTAGCTGGCCGCAGCAGTCGGGCTGCCTATGTACAGGAACAGGATGCCCAGCTCCGCCCCGCGAAACCCACACAACCAGGCCCCAAGGGTACCGAGCAGCGGCAGCCAGAGCATTTTCACGAGGCTGGCATCGATGGCCAACCGACCACAGTTACGCAGGGCTGCCAGCGACAGCGTGCCGCCGATACAGATCAGCGCCAGCGGCAGGGTCATCTGCGCCAGGTAGTCGCCCGAGGTCAGCAGCCAGTTGGGCAGCGGCACCTGGCCATAAGCCATGGGAGCGGCCACCAGCACGCTGATGATCAGCGGGTTGCTGAAAATGCTCTTGCAGATACTCCACGGGTCGGACTTGAGGTCCGGGCTGTACACCGCCAGCACCACCGCGGACAGCGAGTTGTACATGAGGATGACCAGGCCTGCGAGCACCGCCCCCAGGGAGATGCCATAGTCACCGTACAGGCTGGCGGCCAGGGCCAGGCCTATCACACCGTTGTTGCCGCGGAATGCGCCCTGGGTATAGATGCCCCGGTCGGCCATCGGGCTGCGCCAGATGGCCATGCCCCAGGCAATGGCGAAACCGGCCAAAGTGGCGACGATGAAATACAGGAGGACGCCGGGTTTGACCGCTGCGGCCAGGTCGGCGTGATAGATGCCGAGAAACAGCAGCGCCGGCATGCAGACGTTGAACACCAGCTGCGAGGCGACACGGTTGAAGTTGTCGTCGATCAAGTGTATGCGTTTGAGCAGGACGCCCATGAACAGCATGGCGAAAACCGGTGCCGTGATGTTCAGGGTCTGGATAAGAAGGGCGAGCATGCGCAAGCGATCCTGGAGGGGGTTGCCGTCAGGCGGCCAATGATACGTCAACGGCCGGGATTTGCGGGGATCAAGCGCGATAAAAGGAATGTCTTTTCAGGTTATCCGCTGCCCGTACCGGCCTCATTGCACGCCCCCCACCGACTAGCACGCCGCGACTCATCGGTTCATACAAACCCGTGTCAGCCAGTCATTACAACCCCGCAGCAACCCAAGCCTTGTTCAGCCGCTTCTCCCGCGCCGACGCCGCCAGCGCCATCACCCCCTGGTCACGCTGCCAGATTTGCGCCCAATGCACCGGCCCTGCCGCCAACGCTGCATCGACCTCCCCCCGCAACGCCTGGAACTGCGCAAACAACCCGCCCAGCAACAAGTGACACCCCATGCTATCGGCACACTGCCGGCTCCCCTCGGCACAGCCGGCCAAAAGCCCGAGCAACTGCAGGCGCAGCCCCTGCGGCCAGGCGCACTCCTGCCCCACGCCATACAACCAGGCGGTCAGCGCCGTGAGTACATACAAGTCCTCCAGCGAACGGAACGGCTTCACATAGGCATCCCAGCCGTCACCGGCCAGCAACTCGCACGATGCCTGCTCCAGCAGCAATCGGCCATGACCGACTTCCGGCATCAGCGGCAGGGTTGGCAATGGCTCCAGTGTCACCCCCGGCTCCCCGGGGTAAACCACCGCCAGGCTCAGTTGCGGCGCAGCGCCAGCCGCTTCGCTACGCGCCGCCACCAGCAACCACTCCGCCTCCAGCCCCGCGGTAACGAAGTCTTTGCAACCCGACAGCCGCAGAGCGTCCAGCCGTGTGTGCATGTCTGCCGGCCGCACGCTGCGCCGCTCGGTGGCACACAAGGCGCCAAGGCTGTGCGGCGCACTGGGCCACAGCACGCGAAGGGCAGCCTGGTAACCCACCAGGAAGGCCAGGCCCGGGGTGGCCATTGCACGCCCGCCCAGTACCGCCAGTTCGAACGGGGTGGCCATTGCACGCCCGCCCAGTACCGCCAGTTCGAACGGGGCAACCGTGCCGAGGCGCTCAAGCAGCGCGGCGTAGGTTTCGCCCAGGGTGCCTGTCGGCGCGAGGCGAAGCGGATCGTTGAGTCGTTGCAACCAGGCCATGGAACAGTTCCTTGCTGGAGGGCTTTCAGTTAAGGCTCAGGGTGTGTCACGCAAGCATCACCAAAGATTCACAGGGGTGACACTGGGTCTACCTAGGCTGACTTTGCACAACAAAGCCGACCGGCCGCAACCCTTCTTGGCTGGCTTATGGAGACTCGTAATGACTCGGATCGCTACCGCTGGCGACTACAGCACTGAACGCCGTCTGCAAGCCGAACGCCTGGTTGGCGCCGCGGCGCTGCAAGAAGCCCAGGCCCTGCGCTATACAGTATTCAGCGCAGAGTTCAAGGCCAAGCTCAAAGGTGCCGAGCAAGGCCTGGACATGGACGACTACGACGTGCACTGCCGCCACATTGGTGTACGCGACCTGAGCACCGGCGAACTGGTTGCCACCACCCGCCTGCTCGATCACCAGGCTGCCAGCAGCCTGGGCCGGTTCTACAGCGAAGAAGAGTTCAGCCTGCACGGCCTGTTGCAGCTGCAAGGCCCGATCCTCGAGCTGGGCCGTACCTGCGTGGCCCCCGACTACCGCAACGGCGGCACCATCGCCGTGCTCTGGGGCGAACTGGCCGAGGTGCTCAACGAGGGCCGCTACAGCTATCTGATGGGCTGCGCCAGTATCCCCATGCAGGACGGCGGCGTGCAGGCCCATGCAGTGATGCAGCGCCTGCGTGAGCGTTACCTGTGCACCGAACACCTGCGTGCCGAGCCGAAAAACCCGCTGCCGAAACTGGCCTTGCCCAATAACGTCATTGCCGAAATGCCACCGCTGCTCAAGGCCTACATGCGCCTGGGGGCGAAAATTTGTGGCGAGCCATGCTGGGATGAAGATTTCCAGGTGGCCGACGTGTTCATCCTGCTCAAACGCGACGAGCTGTGCCCACGCTACGCCCGCCACTTCAAGGCGGCGGTCTGATGCCGAAGTTGCGGGTACTGGCCCGCCTCATCCGACTGCTGCTGGTGCTGGCGCAGGGCATGCTGATGGCCAGCATTATCGCCTTGGGTGAGCGCCTGGGCTTCAAGGCGCCGATCGAACGGCGCCAGCGCTGGACCTGTCTGTTCATGAAACGCCTGGTCGCCGCCCTGCCCTTCGACGTGAAGATAGTTGGCGAACTTCCACAGCGGCCGATGCTGTGGGTCAGCAATCATGTTTCCTGGACCGACATTCCCCTGCTTGGCATGCTCACGCCGCTGTCTTTCCTGTCCAAGGCCGAAGTGCGTCACTGGCCGGTGGCCGGCTGGCTGGCGGAAAAGGCCGGCACGCTGTTCATTCGCCGTGGTGGTGGCGACAGTCAGCGCCTGCGCGAACAGATCGCCGGGCAACTGGGGCTGGCTCGTCCGCTGTTGATCTTCCCCGAAGGCACCACTACCAGCGGCCGCACGTTGCGCACCTTTCATGGCCGCCTGCTGGCAGGTGCCATCGACCGTGGCGTGGCGGTGCAGCCAGTCGCTGTTCAGTACCTGCGTGATGGCCAGATCGACCCGGTAGCGCCGTTCATTGGTGAGGACGACCTGGTGTCCCACCTTATGCGCCTGTTCGCCCTGCCGCGGGGCGAGGTGTGCATCCACCTGCTGCAGCCAATAGGTAGCGTGGGCAAGGAACGTGCAGTGCTGGCGTTGCAGGCACAGCAGGCGATTCACCTGACGCTGTTCGGGGTTGAAGACGTAAAGATGGCGCCACGTCGGCAGGCGCGGGCTGCCTGAATGCTTGCACGGCCTGTTCTGGCCCTTTCGCGGGTGAACCCGCTCCTACACCGATCGCATTCCCCGTAGGAGCGGGTTTACCCGCGAAGAGGCCAGTATCACCCACACACCTCTAACGGTCAGACATCCGCCCTACCGCCGCAAACGCCTGCAACTGCGGGTAAAACTCGCGAAAATCCGCCAGCAGCGGCTCATACAGCCGCTCCAGTTCCACCATCACCCCAACCATCCCCTCTGGCCGCGACAAACGTCGGGCAATACCGTTGAACACCTGCTCCAGAGTGGCAAAATCGCCATACGCCCCGAGCCAGTCATCCGCTGCCATGAACGGCGCAATCCGCGCCAACCGCCCAGGCAGCTCGGGCTCTGCCAGCAGTACCCGATAAAACGCGCCAGTGAACTGCTCCAGCGGCTGCTCGGCGTAATGGCTCCAATGCCGTGCCAGGCAATGGTCGAAAAACACATCCAGGACGATGCCGGCAAAGCGCCGCCGCTCGCGCGGAAAACGTGCCAGAGCCGCCAGCACCAACGGGTGCTGGTCAGTGTAACTGTCGATATGCCGGTGCAGCCGGATGGCCGCCTCCAGCGCGGGCGGAAAGCGCCCTTCCAACGAGCCTTTGACAAAGTCGCCGTAAAGGCTGCCAAGCAATTGTTGCGGCGCCGGGCCGCCCAGGTGCAAGTGTGCGAGGTAGTTCATGAGCGCAGTCTAGCACCGCCGCCCGACATATCGTTATAACGCGATATATCGATTCGTGCTCAGCTCAGAACGCCTTCGTATTTGTATATCGAAATACAGCGAATTATATTTCGTCCTATCGCGATATACCGCTACAGCGAACCTCAAACCATGCCACTCGATCTCGACGAAATCATAAAAGCACTGGCCCACCCGGTCAGGCGAGAAATTCTCAGCTGGCTGAAAGACCCGGCAACCCAGTTCCCAGACCAGTACCACAGCACCGAAAACGGTGTGTGTGCCGGGCAAATCGACCAACGCTGCGGCCTGTCGCAGTCGACCGTCTCTGCCCACCTGGCCACGTTGCAGCGCGCCGGGCTTATCAGCAGCCAGAAGATCGGCCAATGGCACTTCTTCAAACGCGACGAAGCCACCATCCAGGCGTTTCTCGAACAACTGCGCCAAGCACTTTGACAAGGCAGGTAACCGCTATGACCACGCTTTTCGATCCGATCAAACTGGGCGACCTGCAACTGCCCAACCGTATCATCATGGCCCCGCTGACCCGCTGCCGCGCCGATGAAGGCCGCGTGCCCAATGCGCTGATGGCCGAATACTACGTACAACGTGCCAGCGCCGGGCTGATCCTCAGCGAGGCGACTTCGGTCAGCCCCATGGGCGTCGGCTACCCAGATACCCCCGGCATCTGGAACGATGAACAGGTACGTGGCTGGAACAACGTGACAAAGGCCGTGCATGCCGCGGGCGGTCGCATCTTCCTGCAACTGTGGCACGTGGGTCGTATCTCCCACCCCAGCTATCTGAATGGCGAACTGCCTGTGGCCCCCAGCGCGATCCAGCCCAAGGGCCATGTGAGCCTGGTGCGCCCACTGAGTGACTACCCTACCCCGCGGGCGCTGGAAACCGAAGAAATCAACGACATCGTCGAGGCCTACCGCAGTGGTGCCGAAAATGCCAAGGCTGCCGGTTTCGATGGTGTGGAGATCCATGGCGCCAACGGTTACCTGCTCGACCAGTTCCTGCAAAGCAGCACCAACCAGCGCACCGACCGTTACGGTGGCTCGCTGGAAAACCGCGCGCGCCTGTTGCTGGAGGTGACCGATGCGGCCATTGAAGTGTGGGGCGCGCAGCGCGTAGGTGTGCACCTGGCACCGCGTACCGACGCCCACGACATGGGCGACGCCGACCGCGCCGAGACCTTCACCTATGTGGCCCGAGAGCTGGGCAAACGCGGCATCGCCTTCATCTGCTCGCGGGAGCGGGAAGCCGACGACAGCATCGGGCCGCTGATCAAAGAGGCATTCGGTGGCCTGTACATCGTCAACGAGCGGTTCGACAAGGCCAGTGCCAATGCGGCCCTGGCCAGTGGCAAAGCGGATGCCGTGGCGTTTGGAGTGCCGTTCATCGCCAACCCCGACCTGCCGGCACGGCTGGCAGCGGATGCGCCGTTGAACGAGGCACACCCCGAAACCTTCTATGGCAAGGGGCCGGTGGGTTACATCGATTATCCGCGGTTGTGATCGAGGGCCATTCGCGGGCACGCCCGCTCCCACCGGTACAGCGAAAAGCTTGAAAGCTGTTCTTGATCCTGTGGGAGCGATCGTGCCCGCGAACAAGGCTCAGCTGATGTCACGGACGGGCGTTGATCTGTTGCTGCAGGTTCTGAATCTGGCTCTGCAGCGTATTCAGGTTACGCGTCATCTGCGCACGGAAGGCATCGAACTCCTTCACCGAAGCACCACTGGAGGACGCCGCAGCCGGGCGGTTGTCGATCTGGCTCTTGAGCACGACCATGTCCTGCTCCAGGCTCTGGATAGCCGCACTCGGGTTGCCCTGCTTCTTCAACGCTGCCACCTCGCCACCCAAACTCTTGAGCTGGCCGTCCAGCTTGCCGCCATCCACCTGCGCAGCCTTCAGCGCGGCAACCTGCTCGTTCAGGCTCTTCAACTGGGCATCAAGCTTGCCACCATCGACCTGGCCCGAACGCAGCGCCGCCAGCTCACCATTCACCAGCTTCAACTGCGCCTGCAACTGGCTTTGCAGCTCGGTCACGGCCTTCTGCTGTTCTCGGGTATCGGCCAGCACCTGCTCCAGACGCTTGCCCAGGTCGCCGGTCTGTCCGGCAACACCCTTCTGCAACTGGCGCAGCTGCAGCTTCAATGCCTCAGTGCTGGTAGTGGCGCCTGACTCGCTGGCCGCCACTTTGCCACTGATCGCCTGAAGTCGCCCAGCCGCCTCCTCACTGATGCGGGCAAAGCTTTCCTGGGTCGCCACCAGTTGCTGCTCCATCAGCGAGATCTGCTGGAAGCTCCACCAGCCCAGGCCCGCCAACGCGATGAACGAGGCACCGATCAAAGCCCACAACGGCGCCGTGCTGGCCCCGCGGGTGGCTTTCTGGCGGCTGCGCATCACATGCGCCGGTATCAGTTCGTCATCATCAACGGTGCCCGCACGCAAGGCAGGCACGTCATCGAAGTCATCGTGAGCATGGTTACGCATGTAGAGATTCAACCGCGGTAGTCACAAAGAGGCACGAGTATAAACCGCCAACGGGGTGCATTGATGACCATTATCAGCCGGGCGGCAAATGCTTCCACCAGCCACAGAATTCATCCACCGCCGTCCACAGGCTGACCTTGGGCTCATAGCCCAGGTACTGCCGGGCACGGCTGATATCCAGGGTGAAATCACGGCTCATCACCTGCATTCCAAGGCGCGACAAGGTCGGTTGCGGACGCCCTGGCCATAACATGCAGGCCGCCTCGTTCAGCGCGGCCAGGCTGTAGGCAAGGCCATAGGAACGGTAGCGGGTCACCTGGGGAAGCTGCATCTGGCGCATCACGTAGTTGACCACGTCCCACAGCGGCAGTGGCTGGCCGTTGCTTATGTTGTAAGCCTGGCCCAGCGCCCGGTCATCAGCGAACAATGCACTCAGCAGCGCCTCGTTGAGGTTGTGGACACTGGTGAAATCGACCTTGTTCAGGCCATTACCGATGATCGCCACACGCCCTTTGCGCTGCATCTGCATCAGCCGCGGGAAGATACTGGCATCGCCAGCGCCGGTGACGAAGCGCGGACGCAGCGCCAGCACTTCCAGGCCGAACTCCTGGGCACCGAACACTTTCTGCTCGGCCAGGTACTTGGTTTGCCCATAGTGATCGTGGAAGCGACGCGGCACCTGGTCTTCACGGATGTCCAGACGCGAACGGCCATTGAAATAGATCGACGGCGAAGACAGATGCACCAGGCGCCGCACATGCTCCTTCAGGCAGCCCTCGACCACGTTCTCGGTCACCACCACGTTGCCCTGGTAGAAATCCTGATAGCGCCCCCAGTTCCCCACCGCGCCAGCGCAGTGCACCACGGCTTCGACACCCTGGCACAAACGCCGGGCCAGCTCGGCGTCACCCAGGTCGCCCGGGATGAACTGTGCGCCACGCTTGACCAGGTGCTCGACCCCTTCGGCACGGCGGCCGCTGACGCGCACGTCCAGGCCTTGCTCCAGGGCGAAACGCGCAAAGCGCCCGCCAATGAAGCCACTCGCGCCGGTGACCAGAATTCGCATGTAACACTCCGTCTTGCCAGATTTCAGATGCAACTGACGCCAGCCATGGCTACAAGGGCACCAGCCAATGTTGTGCGGTGTGCCGCAGGTGGTCGGTCAATTGCGCGAGCAATTGCCCGCCATTGCGCCAATGATGCCAGTACAGCGGTACATCGATGGGGGTATCGCGACAGATTTCCACCAATTGCCCACTGGCCAGTTGCTCCCGGGCCTGCAGTTCGGGCACCAGGCCCCACCCCAACCCAGCCTCGGTCATGCGCAGGAAGCCTTCGGATGAAGGGCACAGGTGGTGCAGGAAACCACCCTCTATGCCCAGCGATGCCAGGTAGCGATGCTGCAGAAAATCGTCCGGGCCGTACACGATCGCCGGGGTACGGGCCAAGCGGCTGGCGACAAAACCTTGGGGGAAGTGCCGCGCCATGAACACGGGACTGGCCAGCGCCCGGTAGCGCATGGCCCCCAGGGGCAAACTGCGTGCGCCGGCTACCGGCCGCTCACTCCCACACAGGCAGGCTGCCACTTCGCCGGCACGCATGCGTTTAAGGCCCACTTCCTGGTCCTCAACCACCAGGTCGGTCAGCACGTTCTGTTGTGCGCAGAAGTTGCCCACCGCGCCGGCCCACCAGGTGGCCAGGCTATCGGCGTTGAGGGCGATGCGCAGGCGCTCCGGCATGCCCTCTTCGTCCAGCGCCGGTACCTGGCGCTGCAGGTCGCGCTCGAGCAGGCGCACCTGCTGCACATGGTTGAGTAGCTGGCGGCCGACTTCGGTCGTGCCGGGCGGCGTGGCACGCACCAGTACCGGCTGGCCGACCCGCGCCTCAAGCAACTTGATGCGCTGGGAAATGGCCGACTGCGACAAGCCCAGTACCTGCGCTGCACGCTCGAAACCGCCTTGTTCGATCACTGCCGCAAGGGCAGCCAGCAGCTTGTAGTCGAACATCGATTTTCCTAATGGGTGATCAGCTTTATTTGTTTTTCTTATACAGCGCCGAACATCACAATGGCCAGCATCTTCCGTGACCCTTTTTGGAGAGCCCTGCCATGTGGCAAAGCTATCTCAATGGCATGCTGGTGGCCTTCGGCCTGATCATGGCCATCGGCGCCCAGAACGCCTTCGTCCTCGCCCAGAGCCTGCGTCGTGAGCATCATCTGCCGGTGGCAGCACTGTGCATCGTCTGTGATGCCATCCTCGTGGCCGCCGGGGTATTCGGCCTGGCCACCGTGCTGGCACATAATCCGACCTTGCTGGCGATTGCCCGCTGGGGCGGCGCGGTGTTCCTGATCTGGTACGGCGCCAAGGCGCTGCGTAGCGCCTGCTCCAAGCAGAGCCTGCAGCACCAGCAAGGCCAGGGCGTTCGCTCACGTCGCGCCGTGCTGCTCAGCGCCCTGGCGGTGACCCTGCTGAACCCGCACGTGTACCTCGACACGGTGTTGCTGATCGGCTCGCTGGGCGCCCAACAGTCCGCCCCTGGCGCCTACGTGGCCGGGGCGGCCAGCGCTTCGCTGCTGTGGTTCTCGACCCTGGCCATTGGCGCGGCGTGGCTGGCACCGTGGCTGGCGCGGCCGGCGACCTGGCGCATGCTCGACCTGATGGTGGCAGTGATGATGTTTGCGGTGGCTGCGCAACTGATCTTCAACTGACCTCGGGGCTTGGCGCGGCATATTCATCGACTGCAAGATCGAGCGACACTCGGTCTCACAGGCAACACCCGCGCAACGGCGAGCCGCCGGTCGGCTCAGCCCAACCCCTCCGGAACCTCTATTCCCTATGTTTGTTGCGTGGTTATGCGCCGGGCCCGGTGCTATGATCCAGCGCTTGCGTCGCAAAGAGTACAGACTCGCCGACGCTTATCGGGCCGCCCGTGATCGGCCTTGCGCAAACCGCAAACAGACCTGAATCAGGAGATCCACCATGGCTTTTGAATTGCCGCCGCTGCCGTACGCCCATGATGCCCTGCAGCCGCACATCTCCAAGGAAACCCTGGAGTATCACCACGACAAGCACCACAACACCTATGTCGTGAACCTGAACAACCTGGTCCCAGGCACCGAATTCGAAGGCAAGACCCTGGAAGAGATCGTCAAGAGCTCTTCGGGCGGCATCTTCAACAACGCCGCTCAAGTCTGGAACCACACCTTCTACTGGAACTGCCTGTCGCCAAACGGCGGCGGCCAGCCGACCGGTGCCCTGGCTGACGCCATCAACGCCGCTTTCGGTTCCTTCGACAAGTTCAAGGAAGAGTTCACCAAGACTTCGGTTGGCACCTTCGGTTCCGGCTGGGGCTGGCTGGTGAAGAAAGCTGACGGTTCCCTGGCCCTGGCCAGCACCATCGGCGCCGGCTGCCCACTGACCAGCGGCGACACCCCGCTGCTGACCTGCGACGTCTGGGAACACGCCTACTACATCGACTACCGCAACCTGCGTCCGAAGTACGTCGAGGCGTTCTGGAACCTGGTCAACTGGGCCTTCGTTGCCGAGCAGTTCGAAGGCAAGACCTTCAAGGCCTGAGTCCCTCAGCCTGAGCAAGAAACCCGGCCACGTGCCGTAATGCTGTCAGTCCAGCATTGCCGCCCACGCCGGGCTTCCTCAAAAAACCGATGCCAGTCTTCTGGCATCGGTTTTTTTTCAAGGGATCTGGAACGGGCCAGCGCACAGGGCTTTCATGAAGCGTACTGACCAAGCCAGCCAAGGCTATCTGCGGTAGCGCCCTTAGGCCGGTACTCACACCCGACCCACCCCGCATACCCGCGCTGCTCCAGCGTCGCAAACAACCCTGCAATGTCCATCTGCCCCGTCCCCGGCTGATGCCGCCCAGGACAGTCGGCCACTTGCACATGCACCGTACGCTCAAAGAACTGTGCCAGCACATCGGCCGCATTTCCGGTCAACAACTGTGCATGGTAAAGATCAAGGATCAGCCCGAGACTCGCATGCGCCTCCAGCACCTGCTGTGCCTTGCTGAAGTCGGACATGTAGTACCCTGGCATTTCCTGCGTGCAGATCACTTCGATCAATGGCCGCAGCCCCTGGTCCTCGAAAAATTTCACGGCGTAGTCCAGGTTGCTCGCGTACACCTTGCCGGCGCCATCCTCGTGGGTTATCCCGGACATCAGGTGCACATCCGTACATGCCAGTGTGCGGGCATAGCTGGCTGCCTGGCGCAGCCCGTCACGAAACTCAGGCTCCTTGCCCGCCACCGCAGCAATGCCCTTGGAAACGCCAGCCGGTGCGGCAAACTGGATCAATGGCAACGCATACTTCGCCAGTTGATCAGCCAACAAACTCGCATCCAACTCATAGGGCGAGGGGAATTCCACCGCGCGAAATCCGGCGGCAGCAGCGGCTTCGATACGCTGCAGAAAAGGCAGTTCGTTGAACTGGAAGCCAAGGTGAGCATTGAATTTGAGCATGTGTAACGATCCATCCCGGGAAGAAAACATTCGTCGTTCCAAAGCCTGAGCCGCGGCTCCGGCGCTGCGCTGGCGGCAACTGCGCCAGCTCGCTGCGTGCAGATACTCAGGACCTTCGTGTGTGGTATTTTCCTGCCCCAGTCCGACCCAAATCTGCCGGATCGACTGAAGTCAATCATTCGGAATACAGCCTGTGATCAAGAAAGATCTCGCCCTGCAATTGGCCCCTCGCGTCATCGAGATGATCCGCGCCCGGTCGATGAAGGCCGGCGAGCCATTGCGCGAGCAGACCTTCGCCCAAGCCTTCGGTGTCTCCCGCTCCCCCATCCGCAGGGTATTCGCCCTGCTCGCCGAGTGGAACATCGCGGTGCAGGAGCCCAATCGCGGCTATTTTCTGAAACAGGACGCCGGGCAGATCCAGGAAGCCACCGTACCGCCCGCCTGCGACCCCTTCGAAGACTTCTACCTGCGTGTGGTGGACGACATCCTCAACGGGGAAATCCCTGCCGAATTCTTTGAAGCCCAGCTACTGCGACGCTACTCTGTGCCTCGCGGGCAACTGCTCAAGGTCCTCAACCGGCTGGCAAGCGAAGCCATGGTGGAGCGCAAGCCCGGGCAAGGCTGGAGCCTCAACGAATTCGTGCACAACGCCCAGACCCACATCCAGAGCTACCGCTTCCGCATGGCCATCGAGCCGGCCGCACTGCGTGAGCCGGGCTACAACGTGAACCAGGCCGCCTTTGCCAAAGCCAGGGCGCAACAGCAGGCCATGCTCGACGGCGAGATTCACACGCTGTCACGTGCCCAACTGTTTGAAATCGGCGCCCAGTTTCACGAAATGATCGTGCAATGCTCGGGCAACCTCTTCTTCATCGATGCCATACGCCGGCAAAACCAGCTCAGACGCTTCATGAGCTACAAAGCCAACGTCGACCGCAGTCGCCTGATGACGCAATGCCTGGAGCACCTGCACCTGCTCGACCTGATAGAGTCCGGTCGGCGTGAAGAGGCCGCACGGTTTCTCTGGAAACATCTGGACGAAGTCGGCCGCCTCAAAACCGGCCAGGATGCCTTGCAGGAAAGCCAGCAGGCATAACCCTTCTCCTACCTTCCTCCAATCCCGCGCGTGAATCAGGCGTGGCAGCTTAGCCATTGCCTCCTTTTCATACAAGATACAAAATAGCCTGAAAAATCGGCGCCCCGAGTAAATCTTTCGCCGCTTATTGTATTTCGTTGCAATGATGAGCAATATTTACACCGCTCGGACGCACTGTGGCACCGAATCACACAGGAATGGATGCAATGGAACAAGGAACGTTGGCTAAAGGGACGGGGGTCTCGAGCCTTCTGTTCGGGGTGTACACGATTCTGCTGGCCCTGCTTGGCCTGACACTGGCCTATCAGGGAGGCGCGCTGGTCAATGCCGGTGGCTCGCCTTACTACGCGATGATGGGCACCGCATTGTTGCTGGCCGCCGCACTCATGGGCCTGAAGAAGGCGGTCGGAATCTACCTCTATGGCGCAGCATCCCTGGCCACCTACGGTTGGGCGATCTGGGAGTCGGGGTACAACGGCTGGGCCTATATTCCACGCCTCGCCTGGCTGGTACTGCTCAGTGTGATCTTTCTGGCTTTCTGGCCACTGGTCCGCCGCGACTTCACCAAAATCAACAAGGCACTGTATTTCAGCATCATGGGCGTGCTGCCGCTGCTGATGGCGGCCACCATCCTGGCACCGCTGTTTTTCCCGAACACCGTTCATCTGGCCGACTCGCCGGCTATCACCGCGCATTCACAGCAACCGTTCAGCCGCAGCACGGTGGCATCACCAGACGCCAACGTCGCCGCGTCTCACGACAAGACCAACTGGACCGCCTATGCTGGCTCGAACCTCGGCAACCACTATTCCGCTGCAGCGCAGATTACTCCAGCTAACGTTTCCGGCCTGGTCAAGGCGTGGGGTGGTCATCACAGGTGGCCGGGTGCTGGACTCGGATGTGCGCCCGGCACCGTCAGGCGTGTTTCGCGCTTACGATGCAGTCAGCGGCCAACAAAAGTGGGCCTGGGATCTTGGCCGTCCCGATAGCACTGCCCCAGTCGGACATATTCCTGACCGAGCCTTCTGAACCTGAACAATGGCCGGTCAGCAACGCTCATTGCAAATAACCTTCCCCCTGCCTGCAACGGCCCGCTAGCGCGTCCATTCACAGTGTCTGCCTGATGGCGGATGCTGTGCTCGTCTGCTGGCGTAAACCGGTGGTTGCTTACCCTCACAGGAACCCATCCACTTCTTCGGCCGCGTGCACATCCAGGTCCGCTCCACAGGCCCTCTGTTCGAGGAATGTGCCATGCCTGTGGGGGCGGGCTATCCGCGAAGCAGCCAGCACGTTTTCACCTGCGCCCCACCCGCAAAACGCTTGCTCAGGCCGCATACCACGCTAACATCAAACCTCTGGAAGATTGACACAGCGCATTCAAGTTGCGGGGTCAGGCAACCGATACACTGCTAATGGTCGGCGGTAGTGTATCGTCATCGTTGATGGCAAAATGATGCCATGCGCATGGATTAAGGAAACCCCATTGAAGCTGGAATTGCGGAACAGCTTGTCGGTCAAGTTGCTCAGGGTCGTGCTGCTGTCGGCGTTGGCGGTTGGCGTCGTGCTCAGCTGTGCGCAAATCATCTACGACACCTACAAGACCCGCCAAGCCGTGAACAATGATGCCCAGCGCATCCTCGACATGTTCCGTGACCCTTCGACCCAGGCGGTGTACAGCCTCGACCGTGAAATGGGCATGCAGGTCATCGAAGGCCTGTTCCAGGACGAGTCGGTGCGCATGGCCTCCATTGGCCATCCCAACGAAACCATGCTGGCAGAAAAGTCCCGCCCGCTGCAGGACATGTCCATGCGCTGGCTCACCGACCTCATCCTCGGCCAGGAACGCACCTACACCACGCAACTGGTCGGCCGTGGCCCTTACAGCGAATACTACGGCGACCTCAGCATTACCCTCGATACCTCGTCCTACGGTAAAGATTTCCTGATCAACGCGGTGATCATCTTCATTTCCGGGGTGCTGCGGGCCATGGCCATGGGCCTGGTGCTGTACCTGGTCTACCACTGGCTGCTGACCAAACCGCTGTCGAAGATCATCGAGCATCTCACCCAGATCAACCCTGACCGCCCCAGCCAGCACCAGATACCGCTGCTCAAGGGGCACGAGAAAAACGAACTGGGGCTGTGGGTGAACACCGCCAACCAGTTGCTGGCCTCGATCGAACGCAACACCCATCTGCGCCACGAGGCGGAAAACAGCCTGCAGCGCATGGCCCAGTACGACTTCCTCACCGGCCTGCCCAACCGTCAGCAACTGCAGCAGCAACTGGACAAGATCCTCGTCGACGGCGGCCGCCTGCAGCACCGCGTGGCAGTGCTGTGCTTAGGCCTGGACGACTTCAAGGGCATCAACGAACAATTCAGCTACCAGGTCGGTGACCAGTTGCTGCTGGCGCTGGCCGACCGACTACGCGCCCACAGTGGCCGCCTCGGCGCCCTGGCGCGGCTGGGCGGTGACCAGTTCGCCCTGGTACAGGCCAATATCGAGCAGCCTTACGAGGCTGCCGAACTGGCGCAGAGCATCCTCGACGACCTGGAAGTGGCGTTCGACCTCGATCACGAGCAAATCCGCCTGCGCGCGACCATCGGCATCACCCTGTTCCCGGAAGACGGCGACAGCACCGAGAAACTGCTGCAGAAAGCCGAACAGACCATGACCCTGGCCAAGGTCCGTTCGCGCAACCGCTACCAGTTCTATATCGCCAGCGTCGACAGCGAGATGCGTCGCCGTCGCGAACTGGAAAAGGACCTGCGTGAAGCCCTGCCGCGCAACCAGTTGTACCTGGTGTACCAGCCACAGATCAGTTACCGCGACCACCGAGTAGTCGGCGTAGAGGCCCTGCTGCGCTGGCAGCACCCGGAGCTGGGCATGGTGCCACCCGACCAGTTCATCCCCTTGGCCGAGCAGAACGGCAGCATCATCAGCATCGGCGAATGGGTGCTTGACCAGGCCTGCCGACAACTGCGCGAATGGCACGACCAGGGCTTCAGCGACCTGCGCATGGCGGTCAACCTGTCTACCGTGCAACTGCACCACAGCGAGCTGCCTCGGGTGGTCAACAACCTGCTGCAAGCCTATCGCTTACCACCGCGCAGCCTGGAACTGGAAGTCACCGAAACCGGCCTGATGGAAGACATCAGCACCGCCGCCCAGCACCTGTTGAGCCTGCGCCGCTCCGGGGCGCTGATAGCCATCGACGACTTCGGCACCGGCTACTCGTCACTCAGCTATCTGAAGTCGCTGCCCCTGGACAAGATCAAGATCGACAAGAGTTTCGTTCAGGACCTGCTCGACGACGATGACGACGCCACCATCGTTCGCGCCATCATCCAGCTGGGCAAGAGCCTGGGTATGCAGGTAATCGCCGAGGGCGTGGAAACGGCCGAGCAGGAAACCTACATCGTGGCCCAGGGTTGCCACGAGGGCCAGGGCTACCACTACAGCAAACCCCTTTCGGCCCGTGAACTGACCCACTTCCTCAAACAAGCGCAACGCAACCGGGTTTCGGTGTCCTGAGGCCACCTGCCCGGTTACAGGCTGTGCCCCGGATTTACATGAATTGCGCGCCGCCCCTTTACAGCAAATGCAAATCTTTCGCATGATGTTGTAGTTTCGCGTGCCACGGCGCACGGTCCACCCCTTTGGTCCAACCACACGATGCAGGAAAACCAACAATGATTCGAATGCCTCTGGCCTCCGCCAGTCTGCTGGCCATTGCCATCGCCCTCGCCGGTTGCGGTGAAGGCAAGGACGAAAAAGCCGCCGCGGCGCAAGCCCAGGCACCTGCTGCTGCTGCCACCGCTGCTGCGCCAGGCGCTGTCGACGAAGCAGCCGGCAAAGCCGTGGTCAAGCATTACACCGACATGGTATACGCCGTGTACAGCGACTCGCTGAGCACTGCCAAGACGCTGCAGACCGCTGTCGACGCGTTCCTCGCCAAGCCCAACGACGAAACCCTGAAAGCCGCCAAGGAAGCCTGGTTCGCCGCCCGCGTACCGTACCTGCAGAGCGAAACCTTCCGCTTTGGCAACACCATCATCGACGACTGGGAAGGCCAGGTGAACGCCTGGCCCCTGGACGAAGGCCTGATCGACTACGTCGACAAGAGCTACGAGCACGCCTTGGGCAACCCGGCGGCCAGCGCCAACATCGTCGCCAACACCGAGATCCAGGTGGGTGAAGAGAAGGTCGACGTCAAGGACATCACCCCCGAAAAACTGGCTGGCCTGAACGAGCTGGCTGGCTCCGAAGCCAACGTTGCCACGGGCTATCACGCCATCGAATTCCTGCTCTGGGGCCAGGACCTGAACGGCACCGGCCCAGGCGCAGGCAACCGCCCGGCATCCGACTACCTGGAAGGCCAGGGCGCTACCGGCGGCCACAACGACCGCCGCCGCGCCTACCTGAAAGCGGTTACCGACCTGCTGGTCACCGACCTCGAAGAGATGGTCGGCAACTGGGCACCGAACGTCGCCGACAATTACCGCGCCAAGCTGGAAGCCGAGCCTGTCAACGACGGCCTGCGCAAGATGCTGTTCGGCATGGGCAGCCTGTCGCTGGGCGAACTGGCGGGTGAGCGCATGAAAGTTTCGCTGGAGGCCAACTCGCCGGAAGACGAGCAGGACTGCTTCAGCGACAACACCCACTACTCGCACTTCTACGACGCCAAGGGCATCCGCAACGTCTACCTGGGCGAGTACACCCGTGCGGACGGCACCAAGCTGACCGGCCCTAGCCTGTCGTCGCTGGTCGCCAAGGTTGACCCAGCCGCCGATGCAACCCTCAAGGCCGATCTGGAAGCCACCGAGGCCAAACTCCAGGTGATCGTCGACCACGCCCTCAAAGGCGAGCACTACGACCAGCTGATCGCCGCCGACAATGCTGCAGGTAACCAGGTCGTGCGTGACGCCATCGCCGCACTGGTCAAGCAGACCGGGGCAATCGAGCAGGCCGCGGGCAAGCTGGGCATTGCCAACCTGAACCCGGACACTGCGGATCACGAGTTCTGATCCCGCGGTAGTGCTCCATCGCAAACGCCCGGCCTTGTGCCGGGCGTTTTCGTTTGCTGCCGGGTAAAACGCTTCCCGCTGCCTGGCGCGCGCGCAGATGCTCATCCTGTAGGCCTTCGATCAAACCTAACAGGAGGCACAGTGCTGCAGATTCTCGATGTCTGGGGCGAAGGCCGAATCGTCCAGCGCATGAATGGGGGAGACCTCATTACCGGATTCAACGATGCCTACAACCTGAACAAGGCTGGCCAGCTCATCTCCAACGGGCCGTTGGCAGGCGGGCACATTCCCAACCTCATTGTCGTATACGAATACGATGCTCCGGACTTTCCCCTCGACGACCATGCAGTCCCTCACGTGACACTGATGGGCGCCCCGATCACCCGCCATGTGGCCGAGGAAATGTGCCGGGTAGTTGCTCGCCCCGGCAAGATCTACCTGTACGACCCCAACGAAACCGACCGCCGGATGTTCGAAGCGGTCGCCATTGACCAAGGCCTGCAGCTGCTTGGTCGCTTTCATCCCGCCGAGCTCGCCCCCCCGTTCAACGAAATCACCTTGCTCGCGGCCTATGTCTATCGCGCCCCGACTAGCCCGTTACCCCGCCCGAAAACTGAACATTAAAAGGAAACAAAACATGGCCAACGTCACCTACTTGCGCTCCATCGCCAATAACACCCCTTATACCTTGACCCTGATCGACGGTGAAAACCGTAGCAACAGCCTGGCAGTCGGTGCCCAGCACGTCTGGAATGGCTCGCTGGCCATCCCGTGGATCGGCAGATCGACTGAGAACCACAAGGCCTTGCGCCTGATCCTCGGCCCGTCTGCCGACACCAGCATCTGGATATTCCAGGATTACTGGCAACCTGCGCACATGGACGCAGTCAAGTGCATTACCGCCTCCTCCATGGAATACACCAGCGAAGAAGTCATCGAGGTCACCGGCGATAATCGCGGTGGCGGCAACAAGAACCTGATCGTCAACCTGGTCAACCGACACTTCATGCTCTATATGGCCTGAGCAGGAGCGCTCGCAGCGATTTCATCAAGCAAACGCAAATTGCTCTTATTCAATGATCCTGGGCCTGCTAAGCTGCACGCCGGTTTTTTCGCTCACGCCCAGGATTCTCGATGTCCTTGTCGCTGTCCCGACTCCCCCCCCTGCTGCTGGCCTGTGCCCTGGCCGCCTGTGACGACGCCCCGCGTTTTACCCACGCCGAGCCCGGCGAAGCGTTGTCGGGTGGCAAAGCGACCGTGCAGCGCAGCGACCGCAATGCCTATTCCCTGCCCTCGGCCAACCTCTCGCCAGAGCTGCGCCTGGACTTCGCCGTTGGCAACAGCTTCTTTCGCAACCCTTGGGTGATCGCCCCGTCCACCACCACCGCGCGTGATGGTCTGGGCCCGCTGTTCAATACCAACGCCTGTCAGAACTGCCACGTGCGCGATGGCCGTGGCCACCCGCCAGAGCCGGGCGACAGCAACGCGGTAGGTATGCTGGTGCGCCTGTCGATCCCCGACCAACCCTACCTGGCCAAAGTGATCGAGCGCCTCGGCGTGGTGCCAGAGCCGGTCTACGGCACCCAGTTGCAGGACATGGCCATCCCCGGCGTGGCGCCGGAAGGCAAGGTGCGGGTCAGCTACTCCAGCGAAACCGTGTCATTCAAGGACGGCCACCAGGTCGAGCTGCGCAAGCCGGCCCTGCAAATCACCCAGCTCGGCTATGGTGTGATGCACCCCGACACGCGCTTTTCCGCGCGGGTGGCACCACCGATGATCGGCCTGGGCCTGCTTGAGGCTATCCCCGAAACCGACCTGCTGGCCAACGAAGACCCGGACGACCGTAACCGCGATGGCATCCGCGGGCGGGCCAACCGTGTATGGGACGACGCCCAGGGCAAAACAGTGATCGGCCGGTTCGGTTGGAAAGCCGGGCAGCCCAACGTCAACCAGCAGAACGTGCACGCCTTTGCCGGCGACATGGGGCTGACCAGCACCCTGCAGCCCAACGACGATTGCACCCCGGCACAAACCGGCTGCCTGGCTGCGCCCAACGGCGACGGTGCCGATGGCGAAAAAGAAGTCAGCGACAACATCCTGCGCCTGGTCACGTTCTACACCCGCAACCTGGCTGTGCCGGCCCGCCGCGACGTCGGCTCGCCACAGGTACTGGCGGGCAAGAACCTGTTCTACCAGGCGGGTTGCCAAGGTTGCCACACACCGCAGTTCACCACCGCCGCCGACGCCGCCGAACCAGAGTTGGCCAACCAGGTCATCCGCCCCTACAGCGACCTGCTGCTGCATGACATGGGCCCGGGGCTGGCCGACGAGCGCACCGAGTTCGCCGCCAACGGCCAGGACTGGCGCACCGCGCCACTGTGGGGCATCGGTCTGAGCGAAACGGTCAGTGGCCACAGCCAGTTCCTGCATGACGGCCGCGCCCGCAACCTGCTTGAAGCCGTGTTGTGGCACGGTGGCGAAGCCGAGGCGGCACGCAACTTCGTACTCACTTTCAATGCCGAGCAGCGCGCCGCGTTGCTGGCGTTCCTGAACTCACTTTAAACGCGCAAAGGAGCCGGGCATGTTCCGACCCAAACTGTTGTTCACAAGCCTCGCCGCACTCGCCCTCGGTGCCTGCTCGCCACAGGACCCGCAAGCAGTGACCTCCGCCGCCATCGCCAACCAGGTGATCCTGCCTACCTACAGCCGCTGGGTCGAAGCCGACCGTACGCTGGCTGCCAGCGCCCTGGCCTACTGCGAAGGCAAGGAAAGCCTGGACAAAGCCCGCGCCGACTTCCTCAACGCACAAAAAGCCTGGGCTGAGCTGCAGCCGCTGCTGGTCGGCCCGTTGGCCGAAGGCAACCGTGCCTGGCAGGTACAGTTCTGGCCCGACAAGAAAAACCTGGTCGGCCGTCAGGTCGAGCAACTGGTCAACGGCGACAAGCCGGTTGATGCTGAGGTCCTGGGCAAGTCCAGCGTGGTGGTGCGTGGCCTGTCGGCCTATGAGTACATCCTGTTCGACAGCAAGCCGGACATCGCCACTGCCGAACAGAAAGCCCGCTACTGCCCGCTGCTGGTGGCCATCGGCGCGCACCAGAAGGCCTTGGCAGAGGAAATTCTCAAAGGCTGGAACAGCACCGACGGCATGCTCTCGCAGATGACCAAGTTCCCCAACCAGCGCTACGCCGACTCCCACGAGGCTATCGCCGACCTGCTGCGCGCTCAGGTTACCGCCCTGGACACCCTGAAGAAAAAGCTCGGCGCACCGATGGGCCGTCAGAGCAAGGGCATTCCGCAGCCACTGCAGGCCGAGGCCTGGCGCAGCCACAACTCGATGAACAGCCTGCAGGCCAGCCTCAAGGCCGCCGAAGCCGTCTGGGTCGGGGTAGACAACCAGGGCCTGCGCGGCCTGTTGCCCAGCGATCAGAAAGCGCTGGCGGACAAGATCGACGCCGCCTACGCTACCTCGCTCAAGTTACTGGCCGATAACCAGAAAACGCTCGGTGAACTGCTGGCCGACGACGCCGGTCAGCAAACCCTCAACCAGATCTACGACAGCCTAAACGTCGTCCACCGCCTGCACGAAGGCGATCTGGCCAAGGCGCTGAACATCCAGCTGGGCTTCAATGCCAACGACGGTGACTGATCATGCTGCGACGCCAGGCACTCAAACTCGGTAGCGTATTGCTCAGCGCCCTCACCTTGGGCGGCTGGAGCCTGTTCCGCAACAAAGGCAGCGAACCCTTGCTGCTCTCGGCGCGTGACAACGGCGACGGCCAGCACTATGCCGTAGGTTTTCGCCTGGACGGCACACAGGTGTTCAGCACGCAGGTCGCTCAGCGTTGCCATGCCATCATCCACCACCCCGAGCAGCCAATCGCCCTGTTTGTCGCCCGCCGCCCTGGTACTGAAAGTTACCTGATCGACCTCCGTGACGGGCGCCTGCTGCAAACGGTAGCCTCGCAGCCGAACCGGCACTTTTATGGCCACGCCGTCGTGCACAAAGGCGGCGAATGGCTGTATGCCACCGAGAACGACACCACCGACCCGGGGCGCGGCGTGCTTGGCGTGTACCGTTTCGAAGGCGAGCGCCTGGTACACACTGGCGAGATCCCGACCCACGGTATCGGCCCGCACGAGGTTGCCTGGCTACCCGACGGCGAAACGCTGGTCGTGGCCAACGGCGGTATCCGTACCGAAGCCGAAAGCCGTGTCGAGATGAACCTCGACGCCATGCAACCGAGCCTGGTGCTGATGCAGCGCGACGGCACCCTGCTGAGCAAGGAAACCCTGGCCCAGCAGATGAACAGCGTGCGACACCTGGCAGTGGCCAGCGATGGCACCATCGCCGCCTGCCAGCAGTTCATGGGCGATGCCGATGAAACTGCCGAGCTGCTGGCGATCAAGCGCCCGGGCGAGCCATTCAAGGCCTTCCCGGTGCCGGAGCGGCAACTGCAAGCCATGGCCCAATACACTGCAAGCGTTGCCATCCACAGCGAGCTGCGGCTGGTGGCGCTGACTGCGCCGCGGGCCAACCGCCTGTTCGTCTGGGACCTGGACAGCGGCGCGGTGCGGCTGGATGCCCCGATGCCCGACTGCGCAGGCGTTGGCGCGGTGAAGGACGGTTTTGTCGTCACCTCCGGGCAGGGCCGCTGCCGGTTCTACGATTGCCGCAAGGCCGAACTGGTCGGGCAACCGATGAACCTGCCGTCCGGCTTCTGGGACAACCACCTGCATCTCGTCTGATTGTTCTGTTGCACTCACTGGCCTTCTCGCCGCTAAAGCCGATCCCACAAGGTTCTACACAGTCCCTGTAGGAGCGGCTTTAGCCGCGAAAAGGCCGGCACAGGCATTTCACGCCCCTCCTCCCGAAAAACAGTCAATACTTCCCCCATCCACACGTGGGCAGGATCGCCCGTTGTCGTGTTGAAGCGAATAACAACTGCATCCAAGGAACCGGACCTATGCTGCGCCGCCGCATGCTCATCATGTTGGCCGTGGTTCTGCTGATCGTGCTGGCCCTGGGGGGGTACAAAGCCTTCTCGATCTACCAGCAGATCCAGATGTTCACTGCCCCCAAGCCACCCATCACCGTGGCGGCTGCCATGGCCGAACAGCGCCAGTGGCAGGAGCGCCTGCCCGCTGTCGGCAGCCTCAAGGCACTGCAGGGCGTGGACCTGAGCCTGGAGGTGGAAGGCATCGTCAAATCCCTGCACTTCGACTCAGGCCAGCGGGTCAAGGCCGGGCAACTGCTATTGCAGCTCAACGATGATCAGGAAACAGCCCTGCTCGGCACCGCCCAGGCCGACCTGGGCCTGGCCAAGGTCGATTTCGGCCGAGGCAGCCAGCTGGTTGGCGATTCGGCCATCTCCCGCGGCGAGTTCGATCGCCTTTCCTCCCAGTATCGGCGCAACCAGGCAGTGGTCGAGCAACTCAAGGCGCAGAAAATCAAGAAGAGACTCAATGCGCCTTTCAGCGGCACCATCGGCATCCGCCAAGTGGACATTGGCCAATACCTGGCCGCCGGCACGGTGATCGCCACCCTGCAAGACACGTCCAGCCTGTACGTGGACTTCAACGTGCCGGAACAGGCCCTGCCAGACCTGAGCCTGGGCCAGCAGGTGCTGGTGCATGTGGCCGCCTACCCGGGCCAGCGCTTTCCCGCCAGCCTCAGCGCCATCAACCCCAAGGTCGAGGAGACCACGCGCAACCTGCTGGTACGCGCCACCATGGCCAACCCCGACGGCAAACTGCTGCCAGGCATGTTCGCCAGCCTGTTGATCCTGCTGCCCAACCCGCAGCTGCAAGTGGTGGTGCCGGAAAGCGCCATTACCTACACCCTGTACGGCAACTCGGTGTATGTCGCCTCACCGAAAAAAGACGAGAACGGCAAGCCGGAATACGACGACAAGGGCCGACCCCAGCGGGTCGCCGAACAGCGTACGGTGAAGACTGGCGAGCGTCGAGACGGCGTAGTTGTGGTCAGCGAAGGCCTGCAGGCTGGGGAACAGGTGGTCACCGCCGGGCAGCTGAAACTCACCCCCGGTGCCGCGATACGCATTGGCCAGGACAACGCCCTCAAGCCCGAACCGGGCGCAGCGGCCAAGGACTGACAGGAGGCTGGCATGGCGTTCACCGACCCGTTCATCCGCCGCCCGGTGCTGGCCAGCGTGGTCAGCCTGCTGATTCTGCTGCTCGGCTTCCAGGCCTGGAACAAGCTGCAGATCCGCCAGTACCCACAAATGGAAAACGCCCTGATCACGGTCACCACCGCCTACCCCGGGGCCAACGCCGAAACCATTCAGGGCTACATCACCCAGCCATTGCAGCAAAGCCTGGCCAGCGCAGAAGGCATCGACTACATGACGTCGGTGAGCCGGCAGAACTTCTCGATCATTTCCATTTACGCGCGCATTGGCGCCGACAGCGACCGGCTGTTCACCGAGCTGCTGGCCAAGGCCAATGAGGTGCGCAACAAGCTACCCCAGGACTCAGAAGACCCGGTACTGAGCAAGGAAGCTGCCGACGCCTCGGCGCTGATGTACGTCAGTTTCTACAGCAAGGAAATGAGCAACCCGCAGATCACCGACTACCTGTCACGGGTAATTCAGCCCAAGCTGGCCACTTTGCCGGGCATGGCCGAGGCGGAGATCCTCGGCAACCAGGTGTTCGCCATGCGCCTATGGCTGGACCCGGTAAAACTGGCCGGTTTCGGCCTTTCGGCTACCGACGTGACCAATGCCGTGCGCCGCTACAACTTCCTTTCTGCCGCTGGCGAGGTGAAGGGTGAATACGTGGTCACCAGCGTCAACGCCAGTACCGAGCTGAAGTCGGCCGAGGCGTTCGCCGCCCTGCCGCTCAAGACCAGCGGTGACAGCCGCGTGCTGCTGGGCGATGTGGCGCGGGTCGAGATGGGCGCAGAAAACTACGACACGGTCAGCTCGTTCGACGGTACCCCATCGGTCTATATCGGCATCAAGGCCACCCCGGCCGCCAACCCGCTGGATGTCATCAAGGAAGTGCGGCGCATCATGCCAGAGCTGGAAAGCCAGCTGCCCTCGGCACTGAAAGTGTCGATTGCCTACGACGCCACGCGGTTCATCCAGGCCTCGATCGACGAAGTAATCAAGACCTTGGGCGAAGCGGTGCTGATCGTCATCGTCGTGGTGTTCCTGTTCCTCGGTGCCCTGCGCTCGGTACTGATTCCGGTAGTGACCATACCGCTGTCGATGATCGGTGTACTGTTCTTCATGCAGATGATGGGCTATTCGCTCAACCTGCTGACCCTGCTCGCCATGGTGCTGGCCATCGGCCTGGTGGTGGACGATGCCATCGTGGTGGTGGAAAACATCCACCGGCACATGGAAGAAGGCAAGTCGCCGTTCGACGCCGCCCTGGAAGGCGCGCGCGAGATCGCTATGCCTGTGGTGTCGATGACCATCACCCTTGCCGCCGTGTATGCACCGATCGGCTTCCTCACCGGGCTCACTGGCGCGCTGTTCAAGGAGTTTGCCCTGACGCTGGCCGGGGCGGTGATCATTTCAGGTGTCGTTGCCCTTACCCTGTCACCGATGATGTGCGCCCTGCTGCTGCGCCGGGAGCAGAACCCGAGAGGCTTGGCCCACCGCCTCGACCAGCTGTTCGAACGCCTGAAGGAGCGCTACCAGCGCGTGCTGCACGCCACCCTCGACAGCCGGCCGGTGGTGCTGGTGTTTGCCGTGATCATCCTGTGCCTGATTCCGGTGCTGCTCACATTCACCCAGAACGAACTGGCGCCCAACGAGGACCAGGGGGTGATATTCATGATGAGCAGCTCGCCACAGCCGACCAACCTCGACTACCTAAACGCCTACACCGACCAGTTCACACCACTGTTCAAGGCCTTCCCCGAGTATTATTCGTCGTTTCAGATCAACGGCTTCAATGGCGTACAGACCGGCATTGGTGGTTTTTTGCTCAAGCCTTGGGACGAGCGCGAACGCACACAGATGGAGCTACTGCCGCTGGTGCAGGCCAAACTCGAGGAAATCAGCGGACTGCAGATCTTCGGCTTCAACCTGCCGTCGTTGCCCGGCACTGGCGAGGGCTTGCCATTCCAGTTCGTGATCAATACCGCTGGCGACTACCCGGCACTGCTGGAAGTGGCCCAACGCATCAAGACGCGCGCTCAGGAGTCGGGCAAGTTCGCCTTCCTCGATATCGATCTTGCCTTCGACAAGCCCGAAGTGGTTGTGGACATCGACCGGGCAAAGGCGGCGCAGATGGGGGTGTCGATGGACACCATAGGCGGCACTCTGGCGACCCTGCTGGGCGAGGCGGAAATCAACCGTTTCACCCTTGAGGGCCGCAGTTACAAGGTGATCGCTCAGGTTGAGCGGCCGTACCGCGACAACCCCGGCTGGCTGAACAATTACTACGTGAAGAACGACCAGGGCCAGTTGCTGCCGCTGTCGACCCTGATCACCCTCACCGATCGCGCTCGCCCACGCCAGCTCAACCAGTTCCAGCAACTGAACGCTGCGATCATCCAGGGCGTCCCCATGGTCAGCCTGGGCGAGGCGCTGAAGACCGTGGAAGACATCGCTCGCGAAGAGGCACCGGAAGGCTTTTCCTTCGACTACGCCGGCGTGGCCCGTCAGTACGTTCAGGAAGGTAGCGCATTGTGGGTCACCTTCGGCCTGGCGCTGGCGATCATTTTCCTCGTGCTGGCTGCGCAGTTCGAAAGCTTCCGCGACCCGTTGGTGATTCTGGTGACAGTGCCGATGTCGATCTGTGGCGCGCTTTTGCCGCTGTTCCTGGGTGTGTCGAGCATGAACATCTACACCCAGGTCGGGCTGGTGACTTTGATCGGGCTGATCAGCAAGCACGGTATCCTGATCGTCGAGTTCGCCAACCAACTACGCGAGGAGCGTGGCCTGAGTGTGCGCGACGCGATCGAGGAAGCAGCGGCCATTCGCCTGCGGCCGGTGCTGATGACCACGGCGGCGATGGTGTTCGGCATGGTGCCGCTGATTCTGGCGACCGGGGCGGGCGCGGTCAGCCGGTTTGACATCGGTATGGTGATTGCCACCGGGATGTCGATTGGCACGCTGTTTACCTTGTTTGTGTTGCCATGCATCTACACCCTGCTGGCGCACAAGGCGAGCGCCAAGGAACCTGCAATCGCTTGAGCCGACCTGTGGGAGCGGGCATGCCCGCGAAGAGGCCGGCAACGCAGCCGCAAAAAGCCAGAGGCCCCGCAATCGCGAGGCCTCTGGCTTTTCACGCTAACGCAGGGTTCAACCGAATGGTCGCAACCCTTGACGCAAGCCAAACAGGAACAGCAAAAGGTCATGGTCCGGCTCAGTCCGGGCCTGCTGCGGTTTTGCATCCCGCGGCAACGCGCACTGGTCTGCCATCTCTGCCTTGCTGAACACCGTCGGTCTCGGCTCTTCCCAGGCAGCCACCGCCACGGTGGTCACCGCCAGGCCAGCTACCAGGAACAAAGCTCGAGCAATTTCTAGTTTCATTACTCTAACCCTTTGACAGCGCTGCCAAACGCCATCTTGTAAAAGTAGAGCAGCGTCCGCCATTCCGCGTCATTGAGCGACGAATGGCGGCGTAGCTGACGCAAGTCATTGCCGGCCGCCCGCTGGCAACTGATACGCCGCCTGCACTTTTCCAGGTCCAGCAGCGCCACTTCGACGCGGGCCTGCTCGCCCTCGCCGATCACCTTGATAAAAACGTGCTTGCCGTACAGGCAGCCGTGCTGCCAGTGCCCCAGGTGCATCCGCGCCAGGTTGTCCGCCAGGTCCTTGAGCATGCGCTCATGCACCACCTGCGGGTAACGCTCGCGGGCACCTTCGGCATGCCAGGTGTCGAGTTCGACGAAACCGTCCAGCGCTTCGCTGACCAGCAGCGCGCGCCACTGGTGCTCGGCATCGCGCTGCGCGCCACAGAAGACGATGCGCGGTACACGCACGCCCAGTTGCTCGAAACTGTTGAGCGCATCGAGTTCACGCAATACCGTCGGCCGACCGAACGGGTGCAACAGGCTGCGGTAGATATGCCCAACCTGGCGCTTGGCATACAACAACTTGCCATTGGCATCGTTGAGGCGTTGCACGCCACTCTCGCCGCCGCGGCGCTGGTTAGGCTCCTCGACCCACTCGCCTTGCTGGCGCCAGTAAAAATCGAACTGCGATTCCCCTTTATGGGCTACAGCCATCAAACACTACCCCTTACGCAATACGTAGACTCGCCACATGGCATAGAACGGCAGGAAGTCGAGGCGTTCCTGGATTCTGAAGCCGGCGGCCCTGAATTCTTCTTCGACCGTTTCGGCAGGTAACACGAAACGGTTCTGGTACTTATCCTGTTCGGCCTTGGTGCTACGGCGCTGCTCCAGCTTTTTCCGCCGCCAGGCCTTGAAGTTGCCATCCACCCACAGGGAAAGGATCACACTATCACGGCTAACCCGTTGAAATTCCGAAAGAATGGTCTTTCTGTGCGCCGACTCGCCAATGTGATGGAACAGGCGCATGCAGAAAATGCTGTCCACGGCGTTATCTGGCAGGTCGATGGCAAATGCCGAAGTCTGCAAAGGCCGTACCCGTGCCACCACTTCTGGCGGTTGCGCCGCACAGGCTGTCTCGATCATGGCCTCGGAGTTGTCGGCACCGATGATTACCCGATTGGGCTTTTCCGCCAACAGCGGCCAGAAACGGCCCGCGCCGCATGGCAGGTCGAGTACCAGGCCAGGCTCGCCCGCCAATGCCAAGGCGCGGCGCGCCAACTGCTCATCTCGCTTGTGGGAAAGGCGTCGCGCCAGGCCGTCCTGGTGCTTGAGAAAGTACTCGCGCGCATGGTCTTTGTCGTACTTCTCGGAAAATTCAAGCTTGATGGGGCTACGCATTGGGCATCTCCTGACTCCATTGCGCCCACATTAGGTAGGCAAGCGTTGGAATCAGGTCATGCCAATGTGAAAAAAACGTTGAGCACTATTTGACCTGATACAGGAAATTACTCGACCAAGGCGTCCATGTCGCCTTTGACCGTGGTGTTGCTCAGGTCTACCTGGAAGCGGCAGCCATGCGGCAAGGTGGATGTCAGGGTGACACGCCAACCTTGGTCGTCACAGATCCGCTGCACCAGCGAAAGCCCCAGCCCCAGGCCCTCGCCGCGTCGCTCATCGCCCCGCACGAACGGCCTGAACATGGCCTCGCGCTGCTCTTCGGGGATACCCACACCGCTGTCCTCCACGCTGAACCCGTTGGCTTCCAGGCTCAGGCGGATATACCCACTGTCGGTGTAGTGCGCAGCATTGCGCAGCAGGTTGCCCATCACCGACTGCAGGAAGGTGGCGTTGTACAGCACAGGGCTAGCGCTCACGCGGCCATCGAAATACAGGGTGAGGCCTTTCTGTTCGATGGTGTCGCGCCACACCCCGATGAGCTCATCGGCCACTTCGCGCAGGGTCGCCCGTGACGCCACTGCACCCTCATCACGCTGCGCCCGGGCCAACATGAGGAAGGTCTTGACCAGCTCGCGCATTTCTTCGGTGGCCCGCGCCACGCGCTCCACCTGGCTACGCGCGCGGGCATCGAGACCAGGGTTTTCCATCAGAAGCTCACACGAGGTAGCCAACACCATCAACGGCGTGCGCAGCTCGTGGCTGACGTCGCTGGTGAACAGCCGCTCTCGGGTCAGCGCATCGCGCAGGCGCCCAAGGGTGTCGTCGAAAGCCACTGCAAGCTGGCCGACTTCGTCTGCCGCATAATCCGGAGCCAGCGGCGGGGCCAGGCCCAGTAGTTGATCGCGGTGGCGCACCTGACGCGCCAGGCGGATGACCGGTGCCATTACCCGACGTGCAACCAGCCAGCCAAGGATGACCGCCAACACCAGACTGAGCACGAAGCCCACTACAACCACGGCAAACAGTACGCGCTCGCGCTCCTCGAAGTCGCTCTGGTCCTGCAGCAGTACATAGCGGCGACCATCGACGATCTCGACCATGGCGTGGTAGGACAGCTGGTCTCGGAACACCTCGTGGAAACCGCGGTCGAGGTGACGCAGGTCCTTGGGCAGCTCGAAGTCGTCACGCCCGCCACTGAAGTAGAACAGCTGGTCTGGGCGAGGCCGATGACTCCAGTCACTGACGCTGTCCATACGCAGCAGGCGCTGCAGGTCACCACCCAGTACCGAGGAAATCAGTCGCTCCTCGACCAGGTGCACCGTGCCGACGATACCGAATGCGAAGGCCCCGGCCACCAGCGCGCTCATCAGGGCAAAGGCGATGATGATGCGCTGGGCAAGGCTTTGCTTAAACTCCATCGCGGCCCTCGGCGAGGCGATAGCCGACGCCATGGACGGTATGCAGCAACGGTTTCTCAAACGGTTTGTCGATCACCTGGCGCAGTTGATGCACATGGCTGCGCAGGCTGTCGCTATCGGGGCAGTCATCGCCCCACAAGGCTTCTTCCAGCACCTCGCGGCGCAGTACGTGCGGGCTTTTCTGCATCAGTACCGCCAGCAGCTTGAGGCCGACCGGGTTGAGCTTCAGCAGGCGACCCTGGCGGGTAACCTCCAGGGTATCGAGGTCGTAGCTGAGGTCAGCCACCTGCAGGGTACGGCGCCCACCGCCCTGGGCACGGCGCAGCACCGCCTCGATGCGCGCCGCCAGCTCCGACAGGGCAAATGGCTTGAGCAGGTAATCGTCTGCACCCGAGCGGAAGCCTTGCAGGCGGTCGTCCAGCTGGTCACGGGCAGTGAGCATGATCACCGGCGTGTCACGGCGGGCATCTTCGCGCAGGCGCTTGCACAGGGTGTAACCATCAATGCCGGGCAGCATGATGTCGAGTACGATCAGGTCGTAGTGCTCGGTGGCAGCCAGATGCAGCCCGGACAGGCCATCCTGGGCACAGTCGACGGTGTAGCCTTTCATGCCCAGGTAATCGGCCAGGTTGGCCAGGATATCGCGGTTGTCTTCAACCAAAAGAATGCGCATCGGTTTCTCCTGTGCGGCGCTTCTCGCTGTGGTGCGCGGCAGGCGCAGCTTAAGGCCAATGCCTGCACGGTGCCAGCCCTTGGGAAAATTCACCCCACTTGACAGTTTTTTCACTGATCCTTCACGGACACAGGATAGCGGGCGGCCGAAAATACCCGCTCTTTTTCGCGCCCTGGAGCCGTCATGCAGCAACGCACCCGCCCTCGCCCGATCAACGTCTGGCTGTACCTGGGGATTCCCCTGGCGACTGCGCTGGCCCTGATCCTGCTGGAACTGACTTCAGTCGACATGGATGTCGCCAACCTGTTCTTCGACCCCGCTGCCGGGCAGTTCATTGGCCGCCACAGTTACCTGTTGGAAAACATCCTGCATGACCGGGTCAAGCAAGTGGTGATTCTGTTGGGGGTGATATCGCTGCTGACCTTTGCCGCGAGCCTGTTCTGGAAGCGCCTGTTTGGCTGGCGCCGTGAACTGGGCTGCCTGGCGCTGGCGCTGGGCTTGTCCACAGCGTTTGTCACGCCGCTGAAAAAAGTCACCCAGGTGCAGTGCCCTTGGAGCCTGACCCAGTTTGGCGGCACCGAAACCTACAGCAAGCTGCTGGAACCACGGCCGCCTACCGACAAGCCTGGGCTGTGCTGGCCGGGCGGGCATGCAGCGACCGGGTTCTGCCTGTTCGCCTTGTTCTTCATGCTGCGTGATCGCAAGCCGCGCCTGGCGCGGGTGGCCTTTGTAGTGGCCTTGACAGCAGGGTCGGTACTGTCGGTGGGCAGGATGATGCAGGGGGCGCACTTCCTGTCGCACAATGTGTGGACAGCAGTGTTCTGCTGGTTGATCGGGTTGGGGTCGTATTACCTGATTCTCTATCGGCAGGGGCAGGCCGAGGTGCCCGTCGCCGAGCACAGCGCCGCATGAAAGAGGGGCCGCTTTGCGGCCCTTCGCACTTCAAGTGCTACCCTCAGGCATGCTCGACGAACACATCAGCAAACACCTGTCCCCGCGGTACCCCTGCCATGAACATGCGCCGGGCAAACCGTTCGACACTCCCCGGCGCCCCACACAGCAGCGCCACCGTCTGCCGCGACAATAACCGCATCCTGGCCAACGCTTCATCCAGCTGCTCCGCCAGCACCAGCTCGACACTCACCCCTGGCAGCTTCAGCAGCGGCTCCGCCAGGTAGTGCCCAGCCTGATCGCGCGCCACATGCACCACCCGGATTTCGCCCCGATGTCCCCGGCGCAACGCTTCGCGCAAGATACCCCAGAGCGGCGCCAGCCCGGTTCCCGCAGCCAGCAACCACAGCGGCCGCTCCTGCCAATCAGGGTCGTAATGAAGGGCTCCGCCTCTGAACTCCCCCAAACGCATCTCATCGCCGACCCGCAGACCACGCGCCTTGTCGCAAAAGGCACCAGGCCGCTGGCAATCGATATGAAACTCGAGAAAATCATCCTCGCCCGGCAGGCTGGCCAAGGAATAAGGCCGAGCAACCGCGCCTAGCCACAGCACCACGTGCTGCCCCGCCTGGTAACGCACCACCCGATCGGGCCGCAACCGCAGGCGCAAGACATCGCCAAACCATTCCAAAGCGCAGACATGCGCCGGTACGCCACCCTGCTGGGGGTCGTATAGCGCCACACGCAGGTCCTCGACCACCCGGCACTGGCAAGCCAGACGCCAGCCCTGGGCGTGTTTCTCCAATGCCAAAGCCTCGGGCAAAGCGTCTGCCGGTTGCCCGTCCAGGCAGCGCACCAGGCAGGCGTGGCAACTGCCCGCGCGGCAACTGTAAGGCACATTCAGTCCCGCCTCGTTGAGGGCATCGAGCAGGTTGCTGCCAATGGGCACCAGCCAGCGGCGCTCGCCCACGCAAATTTCGGGCATGTTCGGTACATCTCCTGCTGTCCGAGGCTCACTGTAAGCCAAGCAGAGCACACCAGCAAAATAGATGCCTGCGCGCTGCCGACCATGGTCCAGACCGGCCGCAGGTGTGCCGGGCACGGATGCGCGCTATACTGCCGCGCCTTTTTCCGTCGGCCTGACCTGCCGGCGCCTTGCAAGGCGCTTCGACGTGCTGGTCGGCTATGTCGAGCGTCTTTTTGAATGTTCCCGTCTTTAAGAGGAGCGCGCTGCATGACCGTGATCAAGCAAGACGACCTGATTCAGAGCGTCGCCGACGCCCTGCAATTCATCTCGTACTACCACCCCGTCGATTTCATCCAGGCCATGCACGAGGCCTATCTGCGTGAAGAGTCGCCTGCTGCACGCGATTCCATCGCCCAGATCCTGATCAACTCGCGCATGTGCGCCACCGGCCATCGTCCAATCTGCCAGGACACCGGTATCGTCACCGTGTTCATCCGCGTGGGCATGGACGTGCGCTGGGATGGCGCCACCATGAGCGTCGACGACATGATCAACGAAGGTGTGCGTCGCGCCTACAACCTGCCTGAGAACGTCCTGCGCGCTTCGATCCTGGCCGACCCGGCCGGTGCCCGCAAGAACACCAAGGACAACACTCCGGCAGTGATCCACTACTCCATCGTCCCTGGCGACAAGGTCGAAGTGGATGTCGCAGCCAAGGGCGGCGGCTCGGAAAACAAGTCGAAGATGGCCATGCTCAACCCGTCCGACTCGATCGTCGACTGGGTACTGAAGACCGTGCCGACCATGGGTGCTGGCTGGTGCCCGCCCGGCATGCTCGGCATCGGCATCGGCGGTACCGCCGAGAAGGCCGCGGTCATGGCCAAGGAAGTGTTGATGGAGTCCATCGACATTCACGAACTGAAAGCCCGTGGCCCACAGAACCGCCTGGAAGAAATCCGCCTGGAGCTGTTCGACAAGGTCAACCAGCTGGGCATCGGCGCTCAGGGCCTGGGTGGCCTGACCACCGTGCTCGACGTCAAGATCATGGACTACCCGACCCACGCCGCGTCCTTGCCGGTGTGCATGATCCCCAACTGCGCCGCTACCCGCCACGCCCACTTCGTGCTCGATGGCACCGGCCCGGCAGAACTGGAAGCGCCGTCGCTGGACGCCTACCCGGAAATCGTCTGGGAAGCCGGCCCGAGCGCCCGTCGCGTCAACCTCGACGACATCACCCCGGAAGAAGTGGCCAGCTGGAAGCCGGGTGAAACCATCCTGCTCAACGGCAAGATGCTGACCGGCCGCGATGCCGCGCACAAGCGCATGGTTGAAATGCTCAACCGTGGCGAAGAGTTGCCGGTAGACCTGAAAGGCCGCTTCATCTACTACGTAGGCCCGGTCGATCCGGTGGGTGACGAAGTGGTAGGCCCAGCCGGCCC
Organism: Pseudomonas sp. yb_5; assembly: GCF_043103865.1. Classification (NCBI taxonomy): domain Bacteria; kingdom Pseudomonadati; phylum Pseudomonadota; class Gammaproteobacteria; order Pseudomonadales; family Pseudomonadaceae; genus Pseudomonas; species Pseudomonas sp. yb_5. The sequence continues at coordinate 25,575 of NZ_JBICKE010000052.1, read as the reverse complement.
GACCACTGCTACCCGCATGGACAAGTTCACCCGCCAGATCCTCGAGCAGACTGGCCTGCTGGGCATGATCGGCAAGTCCGAGCGTGGCCCGACCGCCATCGAGGCGATCAAGGACAACAAGGCCGTGTACCTGATGGCCGTTGGCGGCGCTGCCTACCTGGTAGCCCAGGCCATCCGCAAATCGAAGGTACTGGCCTTCGCCGAGCTGGGCATGGAAGCGATCTACGAGTTCGAAGTCAAGGACATGCCGGTGACCGTCGCCGTGGACAGCAACGGCGAGTCGGTACACATCACTGGCCCTGCCCTGTGGCAGAGCAAGATTGCCGAAAGCCTGGCCGTCGAAGTGAAGTAACCTGATGTAACTGCGGTGGCTGCTTCGCGGGCAGGCCTGCTCCCACACGTACAGCGCAAGCCAGAAGGCTACGCGTTGACCTGTAGGAGCGGGCTTGCCCGCGAAGAGGCTGCCACAGTCATCACAGGACTCTCTCGAACTGCTCCGGCCAGTCCCGCCAGGTAAACACCTGCCCTTCCCGCCTCACCCGCCGTACTTCCTCCAGATCCACCTCACACACCAGCCACTGGCTGCAGTCCGGGCTCAACTGCTCACTCAACGCCAGCACCCCATCGCCCGGCATCCCGTGATCCGGCGGCACGAACAGGCCTGCCCGGCCGATATTCTCGTCCAATGCCGGTGACCACGGCGCCACCCCCACCGTAGGGCTCTGCAACACGGCAATCTGGTTCTCCAGGGCGCGCGCCTGGGCGCCAATACGCACCCGGTGGTAACCGGCCTCGGTATCGGTACAACTCGGCGCCAGGATCAGGTCGGCACCACACTCGGCCAGGCGGCGGGCCAGCATCGGGAACTCATTGTCGTAGCAGATCAGGATGCCAAGCCGCCCCAGTTCAGTTTCGAATACCTGCAACCCCTGGCCTGCAGCAATATCCCACTGCTCGCGCTCGAAGCGGGTCATCATCAGTTTGTCCTGATAACCCAGCACACCTTGGGGGCCGAACAGCCAGGCACGGTTGCGGTAGCGCCCATCGCTGTCCAGCACCGGCACACTGCCCGGTTGCAGGTAGATCCCCCAGCGCCGGGCAAGGCTCTCGCACAACGCTTTCCAGGGTTCGATCAGCGGCTGGATGCCGGCAATCGAAGCCTTCAGGTCTTCCCGCTGCCCGGCACTCAGCTGGCCGCTCAGCACCAGCCCGGCGTACTCCGGCAACAGCAGCAAGCGTGCCCCCGCCTCCACCGCTTCGGCGCACAGGCCTTGCAGGTGGTCGGCGTACGCGTCCCATGTTTCATGCAGCTCGATGGCGTACTGGCAGGCCGCCAGGCGGATCATATCGGCAGTGCCTTGAGCCAGAACGACATCAGTTTGTCGGAGCTTTCCTGCTCGTCCAGGTCGCGCCAGGCGTAGGTGGTGCGCAGCGACGGGTCGTGCAGGAAGCCGCGGTTGCGCCAGAAGCCGTGCAGGGGTTTGTACTCTGCTGGCCGTCGCGGGTGTGCACCAGGCCGTTCGACCGCGCAGAACGCGCAATAATCGAACTCGGCCAGTTTGTGTGCGTAGGACTCGCGCTCGATGAAGAAGCGAACCCCCAGGCCCTGACCGCGGTATGCCGGCAACACCAGCGACTCACCGAAGTAGTACACACTGGCCGGGTCGCGCCCCTGGGCCAGGAACGGCTGCTGGAATTCGGGCGCGACGTCCACCAGCGGCAGGCCGGTAGAGGCGCCGACCACTTTGCCGTCGTCCAGCGCCAGCACAACCAGGCTGCGCCCGGAGCGGGCATAGTTGGCCAGGTAGTCGGCCTCGTACTCCGGGGTGCCGTCGTAAAGGTAGGGGAACTCGCGGAACACAGTAAGGCGCAGGCGAGCGAGGTCATCGATGTAAGGCGCGATAGCGGCACCGTGCAACAGGCGTATTTCCATGTTTGGCGGTCGTTTTGTCGATGTGGATGACGCGCTCGGCTAAGCCGGGCTTGAGGGGAAACCCTATCATCCGAGTTAGCGACCCGCCTTTTCCCTACACGACAGGAATTGTTCCATGACCGCAACCGAACTGGTAAATGCTTACTACGCCGCCTTCAACGCGGGTGACATGCCAGGCTTTCTGGCGCTGCTCAGCGAAGACGTGATCCACGACATCAACCAGGGCGAACGTCAGATGGGCAAAGCCAGGTTTGCCGCGTTCATGGAAAAGATGAACCGCTGCTACCGCGAGCGCCTGGCCGACATCGTGGTGATGCAGAACGCCGATGGCAGCCGCGCGGCGGCGGAGTTCACCGTACATGGCCAATACCTGGTCGATGACGAAGGCTTGCCGGCGGCAAACGGGCAGACCTATGTGCTGCCGGCGGGGGCGTTCTTCTATATTCACTGTGGCAAGATTGCCCGGGTGACCAACTACTACAACCTCAATGATTGGGTTGAGCAGGTTGCCTGAAGCAACCCGCTGCCAACTCAATCAAGCCTGTCAGACAATACGCGTGCCCAGCACTTGAAGGAACGCCGCCAGCCAGGCCGGGTGCGCTGGCCATGCCGGTGCGGTCACCAGGTTGCCATCCACATGCGCCTGGTCCACCGCGATGTCGATGAACGTGCCACCCGCCAGGCGCACTTCTGGCGCACATGCCGGGTAAGCGCTGCATTCACGCCCATCCAGCACCCCAGCTGCCGCCAGCAACTGGGCACCATGGCATACCGCCGCAATCGGCTTGCCGGCCTGGTCGAACGCCCGCACCAGCTCCAACACCTTTTCATCCAGGCGCAGGTATTCCGGCGCGCGACCACCCGGAATCAGCAGCGCGTCATAACTCTCGGGCCGCACCCGCACGAAGTCATAGTTCAGGGCAAAATTGTGCCCGGGCTTTTCGCTGTAGGTCTGTTCACCCTCGAAGTCATGAATCGCGGTACGCACAGTCTGCCCCGCCAGCTTTTCCGGGCACACCGCATGCACCGTGTGGCCTACCATGCTCAGAGCCTGGAACGGCACCATCGCTTCGTAATCCTCGACGTAGTCGCCCACCAGCATGAGAATTTTCTTCGCCGTCATCTTGCCCACTCCTTCGGTTAACCGTGAATAGTCACTGCACGATAGCCGCTGTCAGTCACGGCGGTCGAGGAAGTTGACCACCAAACGATCCAGCCAGCCCCAGATCCGTTGCTTGACCCTGCGCCACAAAGGGCGCGCATGCCAGTGAGCGAGATCGACTTCTTCGCTCAGGGCGAAGTCGCGCTCGAAGCTGGCCACCACCGCCGCTGTCAACGGCGGGTCCAGCGCCTCGATGTTGGCTTCAAGGTTGAAGCGCAAGTTCCAGTGGTCGAAGTTGCACGAACCGACGCTGACCCAGTCGTCCACCACAGCCATCTTCAGGTGCAGGAAGCACGGCTGGTACTCGAAAATCCGTACGCCCGCGCGTAACAGCCGCGGGTAGTAACGATGCCCGGCGTAGCGTACCGAGGGGTGATCGGTGCGCGGACCGGTCAACAACAGCCGCACGTCCAGGCCCTTGCTGGCGGCCCGACGCAACGAGCGGCGCACGCTCCAGGTCGGCAAGAAGTACGGCGTGGCCAGCCATACCCGTTTCTTGCCGCTGTTCAGTGCCCGTACCAGCGCGTGCAGGATGTCCTGGTGCTGGCGGGCGTCGGCATAAGCGACCCGGCCCATGCCCTGTCCCTGCGCAGGCACCCTGGGCAGACGCGGCAGGCCAAAGCCTTCAGCAGGGCGCCAGGCGGTGCGGCGAGTGTTGGCGTGCCACTGACGGTCGAACAGCAACTGCCAGTCGCTCACCACCGGCCCCTGCATCTGCACCATCACTTCGTGCCATTCGCTGGTCGCCTCACCCGGCTTCCAGAACTCGTCGGTAACGCCCGTCCCCCCCACCACGGCCCAACGTTCGTCCACCAGTAGCAATTTGCGATGATCACGGTACAGGTTACGCAGGCCACGCTTCCAGCGCAGGCGGTTATACCAGCGCAAGTACACGCCAGCGTCCAGCAGGCGCTGACGCAACGCACTGTTGAAGGCCAATGCACCGTAGTCATCGAACAGGCAGCGCACCCGCACGCCACGCCGGGCGGCCTGCTCCAGCGCGTCGACCACCGCCTCGGCACAGGCGCCGGCCTCGACCAGGTACAGTTCCAGGTCAACCTGGAAGTCGGCACGCATGATCGCCAGGAGCATGCGCGGAAAGAACGCGGGGCCGTCGATAAGCAGTTCGAACTGGTTGCCATCCCGCCAGGGGAAGACCGGCCCCGCCATGTCAGCGAGCAGTGAAGATCAGCACCGCGCTAACCGGCACCGACGGGTTGATGGACTTCAACCTGGCAAACTTGCGCAGGCTTTCCAGGCCCGGCATCAAGCCAAAATCTTCGGCGCGCAGCACCAGAGGCTCTAGGGTAACCACCTGGAAGCGCCGCGCATCCAGGCGGGTGGCCAGCAACAAAACATTGTAGCGGTGCGACTGGCCATGCAGGGTGACCGTCAGCGGCAGGCGCAACTCGATCTGTGCACCATCGGCCAGGTCATTGATCGGCTGCAGGTCGATCTGCGTCTTCACTGTGGCCTCGGCGAAGCGCGCGACCTCGAACAGGTTGTCGCGCATTTGCTCGTCACGCAGTGGAATACCGCTGCTCACCGAGTCCATCTCGATCCTCAAACCGGCCACACCCTTGCGGTCGACCGTACCATGCAGCACCAGAAAGCGATGCACTTCGGCGGTATTGCCATTCTTGCCGGTGATGAACGACAGCCGTGAAGATTCGCCATCCAGGTGCCAATTGGCATGAGCGGGTAGGCACAAAGCAAGTAATAAGGCAGGCAGCAGGCGGGGCAACTTGAACATGACAGATCTCGTGAAACCAGGCCGCCAACCTTACCCGCCTGCATTCATGGCAGCAAGCGGCAGCCCTCACGGGCGCCTTGCCAGGCCGCCTGGCTACGCCGCCCCAGGCCTTCAGCGGTGACTTGCCGCTGCTGGCTGTTTTCCTCCAGCAGGCTCAGTGGCAGCCATTGTTTCACATACCCCAGGCAGTACGCCTCGTCGAAGCCCATGACAAAGCGGCAGGAACAGTATTCCTTGGCCGAGTAGGCCGGGAGGATGCCGGGGAAGTCCGCCAGCGCCTGGCGTTCCTGCCAGGCCCAGTACAGGAGCCCTGCCAGTACCAGCAGCCATAACCGCTTCATGCCCCCTCCCCGGCCAGTGCCGCCAGCACCCGTTTGAGCAGTTCGTCGTGTCGATAGCTGCTGTCGCGGTCATCGGCATAGCGCACGATCACCAGCTTTTGCTCAGGCAGCACATATAACGCCTGCCCCCAGTGGCCAAGGGCGGCGAAGGTGTCTGCCGGTGCACTGGGCCAAGGCCGTTCGGCGCCAGCCAGCGGTTGGTTGAGCCACCAGTGGCCACCAGGGTTGGCCTCGCCAGGCAGCGGTTGGTTGAGCCACCAGTGGCCACCAGGGTTGGCCTCGCCAGGCAGCGGCTGGGCCTGGGCAAACGGGGTGCGGTTGAAGGCTACCCAGGCTTTAGGCAGCAATTGTCGGCCCTGCCAGCGCCCGTCGCGCTGCATCAGCAGGCCGATACGGGCCAAATCGCGGGCACTGAGGTACAGATAGGAAGAGCCTACGTAGGTGCCTGCCCGGTCACGCTCCCACACCGCACTGCCGATACCCAACGGGGTGAACAGAGCGTGCCAGGGGTAGTCGGGGTACTGCCCGGCATCGAGCATGCCGCGCAGCGCTGCGGCGAGCAGGTTACTGTCGCCGCTGGAGTAGAGGAATCGCTGACCGGGGCTGGCAGCGATACCCCGCGCTGCCGTATAGGCAGCCATGTCTGCGCGGCCACGGGTATACAGCATGGCCACCACAGAGGATTTCAGCGGTGCATATTCATAGTCTTCCTGCCAGTCGAGGCCACTGGCCCAGTGCAGCAGGTCGGCCACGCGCACGCCGGGGTGGGCGCGCATAGGTGGATAGAAGCGGCTGACCGGGTCTTGCAGCTGGAAGCGGCCTTCGCCCTGGGCCACGCCCATTATCGTGGCCAGTACGCTCTTGCTTACCGACCAGGTCAGGTGCGCGGTGTCGGCACGGGTGGGCGCTGTGTAGCGCTCGTGGAGGATACGACCGTCGCGGATGACCAGCAGAGCGTCGGTGCGGATGCCGTTGCGCTCCGAGGGAGAGCGTGCGGGAAAGGCGTAAGCGTCGACGGCCCGCCAGTCAAGGGAGGCAGGGTCGTTCTGCCACTGCGGGTCAGGCCAGTCCTCAGCCTTGACGCTACCTGCAATCATCGCAAGGAGGACCAACAGTACCTTCATCGTGCTCGCCCTGATTGGGGCTGCCTTGCAGCCCTTCGCGGGCAAGCCCGCTCTCACAGTTGCAGGAGCGGATGCCCCCGCGAACAGGCCAACATCATCAATAGAGCATCAGCGCCGAACCGGCCGCTTCTGCAACTTGCGCTGCAGCGTCCGCCGGTGCATGCCCAGCGCCCGTGCGGTCGCCGAGATGTTGCCTTCATGCTCGTTCAGCACGCGCTGGATGTGCTCCCACTGCAGGCGATCGACCGACATCGGGTTTTCCGGCACCAGGGTATCCAGGTCGGTGTGCTCCGACAGCAGCGCTGCCAACACGTCATCGGCGTCAGCCGGCTTGCACAGGTAGTTGCAGGCACCGCGCTTGACTGCCTCTACTGCGGTGGCAATGCTCGAGTAACCGGTCAGGATCACCACGCGCATTTCCGGGTCCAGTTCCAGCAACTTGGGCAGCAGCACCAGGCCGGAGTCGCCATCCATCTTCAGGTCCAGCGTGGCGTAGTCCGGCAGGTCCTGCTGGGCCAGGATCAAGCCTTCTTCGGCAGAACTGGCAGTGCTCACACGGAAACCGCGACGGCTCATGGCCCGGGCCATGACCCGGGTGAAGGTGGCATCATCATCCACCAGCAGCAGGTGCGGCAGCTCTTCGCTTTCGACCTGGTTTTCTTCGCTCATCATTCATCTCCTCGCTTGCCATAGGGCAGGCGCAGTTCGGTCAGGGTGCCACCCTGTTCATGACTATAGAGTTTCACCGAGCCGCCCGCACGGGTCACGCTGGCCTTGCTCAAGAACAGGCCCAGGCCGAAGCCTTTGCCCTTGGTGGTAATAAAAGGTTTGCCAATGGCTTCGGCAATGGCCGGCGGTACACCAGGGCCATGGTCGTGGATACTGATGACAATGTCCTGGGCGTCCCAGTCCAGGCGAACCTCCAGATCATCGGGGCAGGCATCTGCGGCATTGTTCAACAGGTTCAGTAGCGCCTGGGTCAGGTCTGGCGGCGGTGCCAGGCGCGGCACTTTGCCGTCGCGCAGGCGCTGGAAGCGGTAGCTGGCTTCCGGGCGCATCAGGTGCCAGCGGTTGAGCGCCTCGTCCAGCCACGCAGTCACATCCTGCTCCACGATGGCCAGGCGTCGGTTGGCTTCGGCTGCGCGTACCAACTGTTGCAAGGTCTCTTTGCACAGCTTTACCTGGTCCTGGAGGATCTGCAGGTCCTCCTGCAACAGCGGATCGGTGTGGTCCTGGCGCATTTCGTTGATCAGCACACTCATGGTCGCCAGCGGTGTGCCCAGCTCATGGGCGGCACCGGCGGCCTGGGTAGCCACAGCCAGCAGTTGCTCGTCGCGCAGGCTTTCTTCACGCCGTTCTGAACGCAGTTGCTCCTGGCGGCGCAGCTCTTCGGCCATGCGCGCAGCAAAGAAGGTGATCACTGCGGCAGCCAAGGCAATGCTCAGCCACATGCCGTAGACCTGCATCTTGTCCCGCGCCATTGGCAGCCCTTCGAGCGGGTAGAACTGCACCAGCAGCAGGCTGTAGGCCGTCAGCGCAATACCCGACAGGATCAGCGAATACAGCCACGGCAAGGTCACCGCAGCGATCGCCAGCGGCACCAGGTAATACGACACGAACGGGTTGGTCGAGCCGCCGGAGTAATACAGCAAGGCGCTGTGGATCAGCAGGTCACAGGCCAGCTGCAGGGCGTATTCCATTTCGGTGACGGGCAGCGACAGGCGCAGGCGCAGGGCCGTGAAGGCACACAGCAGCGAAGACAGGGCCAAGGTGCCGGCCAGCGACAGCCAGGGCAACGGCAGCAGTTCGGTCCAGTAGGCAACGCCCACCGAGCCGGCCTGGGCAGCCAGGACCAGGACCCGAATAAGGGTGAGGCGCCAGAGGTTCTGGCGGGTAGCGGACAACGGTTGTACGGCGGCGAGCATGAGCTCTCCTGATGAGTGCTCCAGAAAAATCGGCTGGAGTATACCGAAGCCGGGCGCCTCGCTGCAGCGATGCGGCAAAGCGCCACACTTTGTCACAGGTTCATGATGGCACTTTTGAACCCACTACACTGTTGCCGGTCCGATGGGCCATGCGTGGAATGGAAGTCCAGCCCCCACGCCTTTCAATGCCAAGGAGTATCACATGCAAATCCCACGTCGCGGCGCCGCCCTGATCATGTCTTGCGGCCTGCTCGCCAGCCTGCCGGCACTGGCCGCCGATGAACCACGTTTCAACCAGGTATCGCTGCGGGCCGAAGTCAGCAAGGAAGTGGCGCGCGACCTGATGGTCGTGACCCTGTACAGCGAAGCGCAGAACAGCGACCCGGGCAAGCTCGCCAAGCAGATCACCGAAACCATGAACAAGGCCGTGCAGCAGTCGCGCCAGGTCAAGGACGTGAAGATCAGCCAGGGCAGCCGCAACAGCTACCCGGTGTACGACAGCAAGGGCCAGAAGATCACCGGCTGGCGCGAACGCGCCGAGCTGCGCCTGGAAAGCGCCAACTTCCCGGCCTTGTCCCAGCTTACCGCCGATCTGTTGCAAGAGCTGAAAATGGGCGGCATGGACTTCTCCATCGCCCCGGCCACGCGCAAGGCCAGCGAGGATGCACTGCTCAAGGATGCGGTCGATGCCTTCAAGGCACGCGCGCAACTGGCCACCGAAGCGCTGGGCGGCAAAGGCTACAAAGTGGTCAGCCTGAACCTCAACAGCAGCGGCTACCCGCGTCCGTACTTGCGTAGCGCGCCGATGGCGATGAAGGCCATGGGGGCTGATGAAGCAGCACCGGCGCCAGATATCGAGGCGGGCACCAGTGAAGTGAGCATGAATGCCGATGGCCTGATCGAAGTGCAGATGCCATAAGGCGTCCACGCATCATCTGTGGGAGCGGGCGGGCTCGCGAACAAGACACTGCGGTGGATGGCACGGGCTTCGCCTGTGTTCGCGGGTAAACCCGCTCCTACAGGTGACCGCATCAATTTCACGATTTTCGGAAGTTTCCTACGCACCACATAGGTGCCTTCCTACATTCCTGCCCGTCCGAAACATCGCGCAAAACGCCATCATTCTGCCTACGCAAACGTTTAACTTCGCCAAAAGTTATATCGATGCGACATCCATGTACGGACGTTCCACTTTTCTGGCGCCAACTATCCTCCTACCTGTTGCATTGGGAACAGCCCCTGCATAAGTATCCGCAGGTCGGCTCACGAGGCCACCTCATCCAAAAAATGACAACAATGAGGCCACCATGCTCAAACACGCAGTCATTCCGTTCCTGCTGGGTGCAGGCTTGCTCAGCGGCGCACCGTCGGCCGTTGCCGCATCCAACCTGGTGTTCTGCTCCGAAGGCAGCCCGGCCGGCTTCGATCCGGGGCAGTACACCACCGGGACCGACTTCGACGCCTCGGCAGAGACCGTGTTCAACCGCCTGACCCAGTTCGAGCGCGGCGGCACTGCGGTCATCCCGGGCCTGGCGACCCAATGGGAAGTGTCCGACGACGGCAAGACCTATACCTTCCACCTGCGCGAAGGGGTGAAGTTCCACACCACCGACTACTTCAAGCCCAGCCGCCCGTTCAACGCCGACGACGTGCTGTTCACCTTCAACCGCATGCTCGACAAGGACAACCCGTTCCGCAAGGCGTACCCCACCGAGTTTCCATACTTCACCGACATGGGCATGGACAAGAACATTGCCAAGGTGGAGAAACTTGACGAGCACACGGTGAAGTTCACCCTCAACGAGGTTGACGCCGCGTTCATCCAGAACCTGGCCATGAGTTTTGCCTCGATCCAGTCCGCCGAATACGCCGACCAGCTGCTCAAGAACGGCAAGGCCGCCGACATCAACCAGAAGCCGATCGGCACCGGCCCGTTCGTGTTCAGTAAGTACCAGAAGGACGCGCAGATCCGCTTCAAGGGCAACAAGGACTACTGGAAGCCCGAGGACGTGAAGATCGACAACCTGATCTTTGCCATCACCACCGACGCCTCGGTGCGCATGCAGAAGCTTAAAAAGAACGAGTGCCAGGTCACCCTGTTCCCACGCCCGGCCGACATCGAGCCGCTAAAAGCCGACAAGAACCTGCAAATGCCGCAGCAGGCCGGTTTCAACCTCGGTTATATCGCCTACAACGTGATGGACAAGATCAAGGGCAGCAACGAGGCCAACCCCATGGCCCAGCTGAAAGTCCGGCAGGCGCTGGACATGGCCGTGGACAAGAAAAAGATCATCGAGTCGGTGTACCAGGGCGCCGGCCAGTTGGCGGTCAACGCCATGCCGCCCACGCAGTGGTCCTATGACGACAGCATCAAGGACGCCGCCTTCGACCCCGAGAAAGCCAAGCAACTGCTCAAGGAAGCCGGCATCAAGGAAGGCACCGAAATCACCCTGTGGGCCATGCCCGTGCAACGCCCGTACAACCCCAATGCCAAACTGATGGCCGAAATGCTCCAGTCCGACTGGGCCAAGATCGGTATCAAGGCGAAGATCGTCAGTTATGAATGGGGCGAGTACATCAAGCGCTCCAAAGGTGGCGAACAGGGTGCCATGCTGATTGGCTGGAGCGGTGACAATGGTGACCCGGACAACTGGCTGGGTACCCTCTACGGTTGCGATGCCGTCGATGGCAACAACTTCTCCAAGTGGTGCTACAAGCCCTACGACGACCTGATCAAGCAGGCCAAGGCCACGTCCGACCAGGCCAAGCGCACCGAGCTGTACCAGAAGGCGCAGCATATCCTCAAGGAGCAGGTACCGATCACCCCGATCGCCCACTCCACTGTCTACCAGCCCATGAGCGCCAAGGTGAAGGACTTCAAGATCAGCCCATTTTCGCTGAACGCCTTTTACGGCGTCAGCGTGGACAAGTAGGCTGACTGAGGCACCCGCTGAATCGCGGGTGCCCTTCACCCCCGTCACCTCTTCATGTCGTCCTGCGGCCATACGCTACGGGGTCGGCGAACTGTTGCCGTCATTCGTACCCGGAGGCGGCGCGAACAGATGTAAAAGGATTTGCCATGCGCCACGTTACCTGCCTTTCCGCGCTGCTGGCCCTGGGTCTGGTCAGCCAATCCCCGGTCCTGCTCGCCAACAACCTGGTGTTCTGCTCTGAAGGTAGCCCCGCCGGTTTCGACACCGCCCAGTACACCAGCGCCACCGACAACGACGCCGCCGAACCCATCTACAACCGCCTGGTCGAGTTCGAACGTGGCGGTACCGCCGTGCACCCGGCCCTGGCGACCCGCTGGGAGGTGTCCGACGACGGCCTGCGCTACACCTTCCACCTGCGTGAAGGGGTCAAGTTCCACAGCAACAAGGCCTTCAGCCCGAGCCGCACGTTCAACGCCGACGATGTGCTGTTCACCTTCAACCGCATGCTCGACAAGGGTCATCGGTTCCGTCAGGCCTACCCTACCGAGTTCCCCTATTTCATCGGCATGGGCCTGGACAAGAACATCGCCCGTGTCGAGAAGATCGACCCGATGACCGTGGTGTTCACCCTGAACACGGTCGATGCCGCGTTCATCCAGAACCTGGCCATGAGCTTCGCCTCCATCCTCTCCGCTGAATACGCCGAGCAGTTACTGGCCAGTGGACGCCCCAGCGACATCAATCAGCAGCCTATCGGTACCGGGCCGTTCGTGTTCCAGCGCTACCAGAAGGATTCGCAGATCCGCTACAAGGGCAACAAGGACTATTGGGCAGCGAACGAAGTGAAGATCGACAACCTGGTGTTCTCGATCAATACCGACCCCTCGGTGCGCATCCAGAAGCTGCGCCGCAACGAATGCCAGGTCACCCTGCACCCACGCCCGGCCGACCTGCCGGCGCTCAAGGCCGACAGCACGCTGCAGGTGCTCCAGCAACCAGGCTTCAACCTCGGCTACATCGCCTACAACACCCAGCACCCGCCATTCGACCGCCTGGAAGTGCGCCAGGCAATGGACATGGCGGTTAACAAGAAAGCCATCATCCAGGCGGTGTATCAGGACGCCGGCCAACGTGCGGTCAACGCCATGCCGCCGACCCAGTGGTCTTATGACGACAGCATCAAGGACGCCCCGTACGCGCCGGAAAAGGCCAGACAGCTACTCCAGCAGGCCGGTGTCAAACCGGGTACCGAGATCACCCTGTGGGCCATGCCGGTGCAGCGCCCGTACAACCCCAATGCCAAGCTGATGGCCGAAATGCTCCAGGCCGACTGGAGCAAGCTCGGTTTCAAGGTGCGCATCGTCAGCTACGAATGGGGCGAATACCTCAAACGCATGAAAAACGGTGAGCACGACATCGCCCTGATCGGCTGGACCGGTGACAACGGCGACCCGGACAACTGGCTGGGCACCCTATACAGCTGCGATGCCATCGGCAGCAACAACTACTCGCAGTGGTGCGACCCGCAGTACGACAGCCTGGTCAAGCAGGCCAAGCAGGTGACCGACCGTACCCAGCGCACCGCCCTCTACCAGCAGGCCCAGCAGCGGCTCAAGCAGCAGGTACCGATTACCCCGGTGGCGCATTCCACAGTGAACCAGCCGCTTAGCGTCAAGGTTTCCCAGTTCAAGGTCAGCCCGTTTGGGCGCAATGATTTTTCCGGTGTGAGTGTTGATTAAGCGTTAGCCAGTACCGGCCTCTTCGCGGGCAAGCCCGCTCCTACAGGATCTCAACAGTTTCGGACACTGCGCCCTACCTGTGGGAGCGGGCTTGCCCGCGAAGAGGCCAGTACGGCCAACACAACGCCCCGATTCTGCCCGGTGATCCCGCGGCAACCCTGGCAACACAGCAGCAATCACCCGGCCCACAAGGCCGGCCATAACTAGAAAAGAAAGGGAGCTTTAACCTTGAAAGTATTCACCTTGACCGCACTGGCGTTATCCATCAGTGCCTTTTCCACTGTGGCCCAGGCAGATCCGCAGAGCCAGGACTACCTCCCGCTCACCCTCAAAAGCACCAGCGAGCAAGCGCAAGCCAGCGGCTTCATCGACGGCCAAAGCCTGTCCGGCAGCACCCGCAACTGGTATGCCCGCGAACGCGCCGCACGCGCGCCGCTGTGGAAGTACTACAAGAACGACGGCACCCGCCACGACACCCACAGCCGTGAAAACTGGGTACAGGGCACCATCCTCAACTACAGCTCCGGCTTCACCCAGGGCACCGTGGGCTTCGCCGTCGAGGCCGCCGGCTACAACGCCATCGCCCTGCAGCAGAGCCGCGAGGCCATTGCCGGCCCCAACAACCGCACCCTCACCCACAGCGATGGCGACCCCATCGGCCAGTGGAGCAAACTGGGCCTGGGCAATATCAAGGCGCGTGTGTCCAACACCACCCTTACCCTCGGCCGCCAGTCGGTAGACACGCCGATGATCGCCTACATCGGCAACCGCGCCCTGCCCTCGAGCTTCCAGGGCGCATTCCTGCACAGCGCCGAATTCGACAACCTCAGCATCGACCTGGGTACTTTCGACCGCGTCTCGCCACGTACCGAACAGAGCCTCAGCAAGTTCCGCAGCGAGTACAGCGCCACCGGCGTGGAAACCGACCGTGCCAGCACCGCCGGCATCAACTACCAGCCGTTCAAGAGCCTGAGTACCAGCCTGTACGCCACCAAGGTCGACGACTTCTGGAACCAGTACTACTTCGGCGCCAACCATGTGCTCGGCGACAGCGCAGTGCTCAGCCTGAGCACCGGCCTGAACTACTACAAGACCGTCGACGCCGGCAGCCAGAAAATGGGCAAGATCGACAACGACACCTACAGCCTGTCACTGGGCCTGACCCATCAGGCCCACACCCTCAGCGCCTCCTGGCAGCAGGTCAACGGCAACGAGTACTTTGACTACCTGCACGAAACCAACGGCATCTTCCTGGCCAACTCGCTACTGTCGGATTTCAACGGCCCCAACGAGAAATCGTTGCAGATTTCCTATGTGCTGAACATGGCGCCCTATGGCGTGCCTGGCCTGAAGTTCAACCTGTACAACGCCCGCGGCTGGGGTATCGACGGCACCCACTACCGCGGCACTGCCTACGACGTGAATGGCCTGGATGGCGAAACCCACTATGAGTGGGGTATTGGCACCAGCTACGCGTTGCAGAGCGGGCCGCTGAAAGACACCAGCATCCGCGCCACCTACACCACCCATCGCGCCAGCAAGGCACAGGGCGACGGCAGCCTGGATGAGTTCCGCGTGGTCACCACCATTCCATTCAACATTCTCTGACCGTCGGCGCCCTGGCCCGTTTCGCTGCGGGCCGGGGCGGCTACGCTGGAACCAATGCAAGCAGGGAGTTTTCAACACATGCACAGAGCTTTCATGAAATCGCGGCCGTTGCGCCTAGCCCTGGTCGCGCTGCTTCTGGGCGGCGCCACGCAACTGGCGGCCAAACCGCTGGTGGTGTGTACAGAAGCCAGCCCGGAAGGGTTCGACATCGTCCAGTACACCACCGCAGTCACCGCCGATGCCTCGGCCGAGACAGTGTTCAACCGCCTGGTCGACTTCAAACCCGGCACAACCGAGATCCAGCCAGCCCTGGCCGAGCGCTGGGACATTTCAGCCGACGGCCTGACCTACACCTTCCATCTGCGTCAGGGGGTGAAGTTCCACACCACCGACTACTTCAAGCCAACTCGTGACTTCAACGCCGATGACGTGCTGTGGAGCCTCAATCGCCAGCTCGACCCGAACCACCCCTGGCATGACAAGACCAGCGTCGGCTACCCGTACTTCGAGAGCATGGGGTTCAAGGAACTGCTCAAGTCGGTCAGCAAGGCTGACGAGCACACCGTGGTGATTACCCTCAGCCGACCGGAAGCGCCGTTCCTGCGCGACATGGCCATGGGCTTTACCTCGATCTACTCCGCCGAATACGGCGACCAGTTGCTCAAGTCTGGCAAGACCGCCGAGCTGAACAGCAAGCCGATCGGCACCGGCCCTTTCATTTTCCAGCGTTACAACAAGGACGCCCAGGTCCGCTTCAAGCCCAACCCGGACTATTTCCGTGGCAAGCCGCCGGCCGATGCGCTGGTGTTCGCCATCGCCATCGACAGCAACGTGCGCCTGCAAAAACTGCGCGCCAACGAGTGCCAGGTGGCGCTCTATCCCAAGCCCGATGACGTACCGTCGATCAAGCAAGACCCGAAACTCAAGGTTGAAGAAATCGAGGCCTTGGTCACCGGCTACATCGCCATGAATACCCAGCACAAATACCTCAACGACGTGCGCGTGCGTAAAGCCATCAACATGGCCTTCGACCGCCAGACCCATGTCGACCAACTGTTTGGCAAAGGCAACGCGCTGGTAGGTGTAAACCCTTACCCCCCCACCATGATCGGCTACAACACCCACAACCAGAACCCACCGCGCGACCTCGATAAAGCCCGCGCACTGCTCAGTCAGGCCGGTGTACCCGAGGGCACGGTAATCACCCTGTTCACCCGCAACGGCGGCGGCCCGACCAACCCCAACCCGCGCCTGTCCGCCGAGATGCTGCAAGCCGACCTCAAACAGATCGGCCTCAAGCTGGATATCCGCGTCATGGAATGGGCCGAGATGCTGCGCCGGGCGAAGAACGGCGAAGCCGACCTGGTGTCCACCGGCTGGGCCGGCGACAACGGCGACCCGGACAACTTCCTCAGCCCGCTGCTCAGTTGCGATGCCGTGAAAAGTGGCGAGAACTATGCGCGCTGGTGCAACCCCAAGTTCCAGGAACTGATCAGCCGCGCCCGCGAAGTGATCGACAACGACGAGCGTGCAAGGCTCTATAACGAGGCATTGAAAGTGTACGATGACGACCAACCCTGGATCAGCATGGCTCATCCAAAGATGTTCACCGCCATGCGTGACAACGTGGAGGGCTACGTGATCAGCCCTCTGACCAACAATAACTTCGCCACGACCAAGGTGAAGTAGAACAACAACGACCGCCGGCACCCCACACGGGGACCGGCGGCACTGCCGTAGCGGGCTGATCGCCCCACGGCCTGATGAGGTAACCCCGACAATGTTGAGTTTTATTGCCCGGCGCCTTGGCCTGCTGATACCGACCTTTTTCGGCATCACCTTGCTGACCTTCGCGCTCATACGCCTGATCCCCGGCGACCCGGTGGAAGTGATGATGGGCGAGCGCAGGGTCGACCCCGAAATGCATGCCCAGGCCATGGAACGCCTGGGCCTGAACAAGCCACTGCCGGTCCAGTACCTGGACTACGTCGGCAAACTTGCCCAGGGTGACCTTGGCGAATCGCTGCGCACCCGCGAAAGCGTGTGGCGCGAGTTCCTCACCCTGTTCCCGGCCACCTTGGAACTGGCCTTCGCCGCCCTGCTGTTCGCCGGCGTCGTCGGCCTGCTGGCCGGTGTAATCGCCGCACTCAAGCGCGGTTCGCTGTTCGACCACGGGGTCATGGGCATATCACTGGCCGGCTACTCGATGCCGATTTTCTGGTGGGGCCTGATCCTGATCATGTTCTTCTCGGTAAGCCTGGGCTGGACCCCGGTATCCGGGCGCATCAACCTGCTCTACGACATCGAGCCGAAAACCGGCTTCATGCTCATCGATACCCTGCTCAGCGATGAAGAAGGCGCGTTCAAGGACGCTGTGATGCACCTGATCCTGCCGGCCATCGTGCTCGGTACCATCCCGTTGGCAGTGATCGCCCGCATGACCCGCTCGTCGATGCTCGAAGTGCTGCGTGAGGACTACATCCGCACCGCCCGCGCCAAAGGCCTGTCGCCGGCCCGTGTGGTGTTCGTGCACGGCCTGCGCAATGCGCTGATCCCGGTGCTGACCGTGTTCGGCCTGCAGGTCGGCACGCTGCTGGCCGGTGCGGTGCTGACCGAAACCATCTTTTCCTGGCCGGGCATCGGCAAATGGCTGATCGAAGCCATCGGTGCCCGTGACTACCCCGTGGTCCAGAACGGCATCCTGTTGATCGCCTGCCTGGTGATTCTGGTCAACTTCGTCGTGGACATCCTCTACGGCCTGGCCAACCCACGCATCCGTCATCAGCGCTGAGGCCTTTGCCATGACTAGCCCGATTCCAAAATCCGTGTCGCCGGCCAGCCCGGTGGACCAGAGCCTGCTTTACCCCTCCCCGTACAAAGAATTCTGGCAAGCCTTCGCGCGCAACAAGGGCGCGGTAATGGGCCTGGCCTTCATGTGCCTGGTGGTGTTCTGCGCGCTGTTCGCGCCTTGGGTCGCCCCGCATGACCCCAGCGAGCAGTACCGCGACTTCCTGCTGACCCCGCCGGTGTGGCTGGAAGGCGGCACCTGGCAGTTCATTCTGGGCACCGACGAACTGGGCCGTGATCTGCTTTCGCGGCTGATTCAAGGTGCACGGCTGTCGCTGCTGATCGGCCTGTCGTCAGTGGTGATGTCACTGATCCCGGGCATTCTCCTTGGGCTGCTGGCCGGCTTTTTCCCGCAGTTGCTCGGCCCGTCGATCATGCGCCTGATGGACGTGATGCTGGCCTTGCCGTCGCTGTTGCTGGCCGTGGCCATCGTCGCCATCCTCGGCCCTGGCCTGATCAACACCGTGATCGCCATCGCCATCGTCTCGCTGCCCTCTTATGTGCGCCTGACCCGCGCCGCGGTGATGGGTGAACTCAACCGCGACTACGTCACCGCCGCACGCCTGGCCGGTGCCGGCCTGCCACGGCTGATGTTCGTCACCGTGCTGCCCAACTGCATGGCCCCGCTGATCGTGCAGGCCACCCTCAGCTTCTCCTCGGCCATCCTTGACGCCGCCGCACTGGGTTTCCTTGGCCTCGGCGTACAGCCGCCAACCCCCGAGTGGGGCACCATGCTGGCTTCGGCCCGAGACTACATCGAGCGCGCCTGGTGGGTAGTGAGCCTGCCTGGCCTGACCATTCTGCTCAGTGTGCTGGCAATCAACCTGATGGGCGACGGCCTGCGCGATGCGCTGGACCCGAAACTCAAGAACGCCGCCTGAGGAGAACGCCATGTCACTGTTGCAGATCAACAACCTGAACGTGCGCTTCGGCGACGCCAATGCAGTACCGGTGGTAGACGGCCTGGACCTGAAAGTGGACGCTGGCGAGATCCTGGCCATCGTCGGCGAGTCCGGCTCGGGCAAGTCGGTCACCATGATGGCCCTGATGGGCCTGATCGACGCTCCCGGGCGCATCACCGCCGACTCACTGACCTTCGACGGCACTGATATGCTCAAGCTCAGCGGCCGTCAGCGGCGCAAGGTGGTGGGCAAGGACATCGCCATGGTCTTCCAGGACCCGATGACCGCGCTCAACCCCAGCTACACCGTGGGCTTCCAGATCGAGGAAGTGCTGCGCCAGCACTTGGGCCTTAAGGGCAAGGCTGCCCGCCAGCGTGCTCTGGAGCTCTTGAAGAAGGTCGAGATTCCGGCCGCAGAAAGCCGCCTGGACGCTTACCCGCACCAGCTGTCAGGCGGCATGAGCCAACGTGTGGCGATCGCCATGGCCATTGCCGGCGAGCCCAAGCTGCTGATCGCCGACGAACCGACCACGGCCCTCGACGTGACCATCCAGGCTCAGATCATGGAACTGCTGGTCAACCTGCAGAAGGAGCGCAACATGGCGCTCATCCTGATCACCCACGACCTCGCCGTGGTCGCCGAAACCGCCAGGCGGGTGTGCGTGATGTACGCCGGCCAAGCCGTGGAAGTGGGCCAGGTGCCAGAACTGTTCGATGTGCCCGCCCACCCTTACAGCGAAGCCCTGCTCGCCGCGATCCCCGAGCACAGCATTGGCGCCGAGCGCCTGGCCACACTGCCTGGCATCGTCCCCGGCCGCTACGACCGCCCGGTCGGCTGCCTGCTGTCACCACGCTGCCCCTATGTACAGGACAATTGCCGGCGCCAGCGCCCGCCCCTCGACCCACAGGCCCACAGCCTGGTGCGTTGCTTCTACCCGCTGAATCAGGAGGTGGCGTGATGGCCGTCGTACTTACCGCACGGGAGCTGACCCGGCATTACGAAGTGTCCCGCGGGCTGTTCAAGGGCCACGCGCTGGTACGCGCGCTCAATGGCGTGTCGTTCGAACTGGAGGCCGGCAAGACCCTGGCCGTGGTCGGCGAGTCCGGCTGTGGCAAGTCGACCCTGGCCCGCGCCCTGACCCTGATCGAAGAGCCTTCGTCCGGCTCGCTGCAAATTGCCGGCACCGAGGTGAAGGGCGCCAGCAAGGCAGAGCGCAAACAACTGCGCCGCGATGTGCAGATGGTGTTCCAGAGCCCCTACGCCTCGCTCAACCCACGGCAGAAGATCGGCGACCAACTGGCCGAACCGCTGCTGATCAACACCTCGCTGAGCAAGGCCGAGCGCCGCGACAAAGTGCAGAAGATGATGGAGCAGGTCGGCCTGCGCCCCGAGCACTATCAGCGCTACCCGCACATGTTTTCCGGCGGCCAGCGCCAGCGCATTGCCCTGGCACGGGCGATGATGCTGCAGCCGAAAGTGCTGGTGGCGGACGAGCCAACCTCGGCGCTGGACGTGTCGATTCAGGCGCAGGTGCTGAACTTGTTCATGGATCTGCAGAAGGAGTTCAATACCGCCTACGTGTTCATCTCGCACAACCTGGCGGTGGTACGGCATGTGGCGGATCAGGTACTGGTGATGTACCTGGGGCGGCCGGCGGAGATGGGGCCGAAGGAGGACATCTACGCGAAGCCGCTGCACCCGTATACCCAGGCGTTGCTGTCGGCGACACCGGCGATTCATCCAGACCCGTTGAAGCCGAAGATTCGCATCGCCGGGGAGCTGCCCAACCCGCTGAGCCCGCCGGATGGGTGTGCATTCCACAAACGCTGCCCGCATGCGACCGAGCGGTGTGCCAAGGAGGTGCCGGCGCTGAGGCAGGTGAGTACGCGGCAGGTGGCTTGTCACTATGCCGAGCAGTTTCTTTAACTGTTAGAAAACTGGGCAGCCCTCAATGCGAAAAACAGCAGTTTGCTGCGCTGCCCAGTCACGCTTCCTGACCACCGCTCACTTAGCAGGGCTAATAGTGGAGGACTGAGCATGCGTTTCAGCGCCGAGCATCTGAGGATGCGGCGGGAGGAGCGCAGCTGAAGTGCCAAGGCTTTTTGATTGTGGAGCTGAATCCATTTGTGGGCGAGGTTGCCATTGAGGCTGTAGCCCAAGGCGATGTTTGCGATGGAGGCACCGGGCTCGTCGCACTCTGGGCTTTGAAAGATTTATTGTAGGTACGGCGCTGAGGATGCCTGGAAAATCCGCTTGATGGGCCAGAAATGGTGTCCACTTTTAGGTGGACACCATGGCCTTCGCCGGCTCCGTCAGGAAAATGTGTTGGCCGGACGGATACCGGGATTCGACTATCAGGGGAGTGTAAGTTTTTTTGTGTGCGGGACAAGGCATTTTCAATGCATTTTCAATGCTTTAATACCTGCTTGCTGACTGCAGACGCCGTCAAGCCTAATCGGGCAGATGTACCTACAAAACTTCCAGCTTCAACTACTACCGCAAATGCTGCCATGCAAGGCAACATATCAACATGAATTTTCGCAAGATAGCATTGACAGTCCATTATTATGAGCACTCACATCCACAGGCCCACAGCGAAGAAATACGCCATTGGCACAATCCCCAAAAATCTACAATTTTATAAGTCGAAACAATCTCACCCGTAAAGGTGCAGAAGCAAAGCCCCTGACAGCACTAGGCTAACACCGCCGATCTGGATGACTGACAGCCGCTCGCGAAAAAAGAAGTACCCCAGGATCGCGGCAATACCACCCGACAACGTGCTGATGACGGTGACAACGGAAACCGAGCCATTTAGAGCCCCCCAAGAAAACGCAGAAAACCCTCCCAAGTTGAAAAGACTGGCCCCACACAGTGAGCCATAGGTCTTCAGCATTATCGTCGTATGATCCCGCAGAAACTTGACGGCTTCAGGGATAAGGAACATGACCCCCACCGCATACCCTAGCGCCAGCATGTTCACCGGCCCCAGCGCCGGCAAGGCGAATTTCCCTTGAATCCAGAAGCTGATGCCGTAAAGCATGGCCGCCAACAAAGCAAACCACACAGACATCACACTGGTGACCTTACGATCGAAACCACCACCATTATCGCTGCGGCAGGCCAACAGCACGCCGAAAAAGCAGACAAGGATACCAACCACCTGCCAAGCGGAGAGGGCATCGCCACCCAGCCATGCCAACAGCGTTGTAAAAACACCATACGAAGTGACCAGGGGCGCCACGACTGCTGTTTTGCCAATAGCGAAAGCTTTTGAAAGCGCCAGCGCTCCTACTACGGTGCATAGAGAGGCGACAATTCCTAACCCTATCGTGAGCCAAGGCGCAGATGTAAACTTTTGCCACTGATCGGCTGAAATGGCAATAAAGACTGCCATCAAGAGAAGTCCTAGCAACTGCCCAAAAAGTACCGCCCGTTTCACTCCGACCGCTCTTGCGTTCACGCCGACCAAGAAATCGGTAGCCCCCCAGAACACCGCAGCCAGCAACCCCATGAATACGTCCATAGTAACGGCCTTAATTATGATTTATCCCTGAACCTCCCCAGACAGTAATCGGGAAAACAGCAGAAATCAAACACCTATTTTGGACGAATCTCTACAGACTGAGTATTTCTGCACGCCCACCAGGCTAGCAACCCCAGTAACGGGTTAGTTAGTACCGTAGAGACAACGGCAAGCGCCAAGAGAATACTGTAGGAACTTTCAGACAACACCCCAACCTGTACTCCTACACTAAGTATCACTAATTCAACGAGACCTTTGGTGTTCATCAGCACACCAACTTCTATTGAATTTATTGGTCTCAAGCCCGACATCCAGGCCCCAATGTATGAACCCAGCACCTTGCCGAGAGTCCCCCCAGCAAGAACAACAGCAGCCATAGCCATAGACTTGGCTCACTGAAAGCACTTAGGGAAACCTGGATGCCAGCGGCGGCAAAAAAGATTGGGGTAAGAAAGAGATGACTGAACCTCCCGATCCATCGACGCCATGCCTCCTCCATCGAGCAGACGTCGTAAAACACGTATGCTGCCATGACCGCGCCAATTGCCTGATGGAAACCGAGCATCCCTGTAAGCTGCGCCGAAGCCAGGCAATACATAAAGGCAGCAGCGACACGGGAGCGCTCACCAAGAGACGTGACGACGGCCTGTTTTTTAGCCATGGACGGAGCAACAGGAGCGTCCGTGCGGCATGCGCTGTAAGACCGGCTTTGGTCCCCTTCATGGAAACGCTGATAAGGAATGATGCGTTACTGAGCGAGTACAACCACTCCAACAACTACGACTTTTCTGACAGGCGCCTCTGAAACTCAAAAAAATTCAGACTTCGTGCGCAAAGCCCCTCCCCTCTCTACAACCCAGAAAACTCCCGGGACGTGGCTCTATGACACCACGCTAAACCGCGCATAACCCTTACCATACTTGGCTTTCGCATCGTTGACAGAGCGGCGCACGGGTCTATTTACTTGACACCTTTCACGGAAGATTACACGGCAATTGGATTGAAACGCTCACCGTGCATTTCAGGGAGATGCCCATGATCATGGATCGACTCGACCGGGTCGCACGTTGTCCCGTATCTGGCGAACAGGAGTAACCCCTCATGTTCGAAGCGGCCAGGTTCGGCGACGAGATATCGCACACCAGCGCGCTGGGAGGCTTCCTGATCGGGGCCGCCCTGGGGATTGCGCTGGTGGCCACGGTGGCCATCGCCACGTTCACCTGCGGGTTCGGCGTGGCCTTGCTGGCCGGCCTCGCAGCCGGCATCGGGGGCAGCTTGCTGACCGCCGCCGGAGAGGCGATAGGCAGTATGTTCTCGTCCCCCTCAGGGACGATAACCACTGCCTCACCCAACGTGTTCATCAACAGCCGCAAGGCCGCCCGCGTCGAAAAAAGCATCGGTGCCTGCGACAAGCACCCGGGGCCGGTGCAGATTGCCGAAGGCTCGACCAACGTCTTCATCAACAGCGTCGCCGCCGCGCGCAAGGGCGACAAGCTGACCTGCGGCGCCACCATTTCCGGTGGTTCGGACAACGTCATCATCGGCGGCGGCACCTACCGTTACCTGCCCGTGGACGATGAAGTCCCGGAGTGGCTGCGCACCACCGTGGATGTGCTGATGGCCATCGCCGGTGCCGCAGGCGGTATCGCCCAGCTGATCAAGGCGGGTACCCAGGCCGGCATGAAAGCCGTCATGCCTTGCGCGCTGAAGTTCACGGCCGGCTTCGTCGCCGGTGAGGTGGCCAGCCGTTACGTGGTCGAACCCGTGGCCCGCAAGGCTATCGGCGGCCTGGTCGGCAACCCCGTCGACCTCACGACGGGCCGCAAGCTGATGCCCGATGAAATCGACTTCAGCCTGCCGGGCCTGATGCCGATCGAGTGGTCGCGCTTCTACGCCAGCGACCTGACGGTCGACAGCGTACTCGGCCGCGGCTGGGTGCTGCCCTGGGAGCAGAGCCTGCGCCGCCAGGGGGCATTCATCTACCTCACCGACAACCAGGGCCGCGAAGTCCCGTTCGTGACCCTGCAACCGGGGCAGCGCATCTACAACCCGCACGAGCAGGTGTACCTGGTGTGCACCGAGGGCGGCCACTACATCCTGCAGACCCTCGACAACCTGTTCTTCTACTTCGGCGAAGTGCCAGACACCAACACCGAAGTGCCGCTGCAGCGTATCGAGAACGTCCTCGGCCACTTCCTGCACTTCACCCGCACGCCCGACGGCACACTGACCGACATCAGCGCCACCGGCGGCACCCGCGTGCACCTGCACTACGACAACCCGCTGGGTCGCCTGACCGACATCAAGCGCGTGGTGAACAACGAAGCGGTGGAAACGCTTACCCAATACCGCTACGACGAACACGGCCAGCTGAGCGCGGTGATCAACCGCAACGGCGACACCGTGCGCAGTTTCAGCTACGCCGACGGCCTGATGGTGACCCACAGCAACGCGCTGGGGCTGGGCTGCCACTACCGTTGGCAAACCCTGGGCGACAAGCCACGTGTGGTCGAACACTGGACCAGCGACGGCGAGCATTACCACTTCCGCTACGACCTCGACAGCCGCACCAGCTGGGCCACCGACGTGCTCGGCCGTGAGCTGCAAGTGCAGTACAACGCCGACCACCGCGTGGTCGCCAGCCGCGACTACGGTGGCGAACGTTACGCCATCGAGCTGGACGAGCACGGCAACATGGTCGGCCTGGGCCTGCCAGACGGCAACCGGCTCGCCTTCAAGTACGATGAATACGCCCGCCTGCTGGAAGAAACCGATCCACTGGGGCGCAAGATCCAGTACGAGTACCACCACCTGACCACGCTGGTGACCAAAGTCAGCTACCCGGATGGCAGCACCTGGCAGGCGCGCTACGACGACAAGGGCAACCTGCTCGCCGAACTCGATGCCCTCGGCCAGATGACCGAGTACCTGAACAGCGATGACGGCCTGCCGCACACCATCATCGATGCGACCTACAAGTCCAAGTACCTGTGGTGGAACACCCTGGCCCAGGTCGAGCGCTACCAGGACTGCTCGGGCAAGAGTACGTACTACCGCTATGACGAACGCCAGCACCTGGTCGCGGTAACGGACGCGCTGAACCAGACCACCACACTGGCGCGCAAGCCCGACGGCGAAGTGCTGCGCATCAGCCACCCGGACGGCACCACGGAAAGCTTCACCTACAACGTCTACGGGCAGGTGCTCAGCCACACCGACGGCAAGGGCCAGACCACCCGCCTGATACGCACGGCCCGCGGCCTGCCGAGCAGCCGCCAGGACGCCAAGGGCCAACGGGTTCGGTACGAGTACGACAAGGCCATGCGCCTGACCGCGCTGGTCAACGAGAACAACGCCACGTACAGCTTTGGCTACGACGCTTCGGACCGGCTAAGCGAAGAAGTGCGGGTGGATAACCTGACCCGGCGTTTCAGCTACAACGTCGGTGGCCATCTCACACGACTGGATGAGATTGGCTATGGCGAAAATGCCGAGCGGCCCGAGCGCCATACGCTGTTCGAACGTGATGCCATTGGTCGCCTGATCGCCAAACTGAATAGCGACGCACAACAGCGATTCACCTATGACGACGGTGACCGGCTGCTGAGCATTGAGCGGCAACCGAGCGGGATCGGCAAGCAGCTTGGGATCACGGAAGAAAAGCTTGAGTACGCCTACGATCTGCTCGGTCGGCTGACCAAAGAAATCACCCCTGACGGCACGCTTGGCTACGAGTACGACCCACTCAGCAACCTGACCACGCTGACCCTCCCGGATGGGCG